>JANOSS010000057.1:0-19510 GCA_031415995.1 Caulobacter sp.
GATCAGGACGCGGCGCAAGGCTTTGGGAATTTCACAGTCTGAGCTTGCGGACTCGCTGGGCCTGACCTTTCAGCAGGTCCAAAAGTATGAGCGGGGGTCTAACCGCGTAAGTTCATCCAAGCTCTATGAGATCGCCTTGAAGCTTAAGACGCCGCTGGCGTCATTCTTCGAAGGCTTGGAAACGCCCGTCGGCGATGGCCCCATTGCCAGCGGCCTGACCGATTTCCTAAATCAGCGCGGTGCCCACGAATTGGTGGCGGCTTTCACAGTGATGTCGCCAGCGTTGCGTCGGCAGATGGTCAGCCTGGCCATGGCCATGGCCGAGACCGACGATTAGCAACCAGACAATCGTAGGGTCCCAACGGGCGCGCTAAGCCTGCTCCAAGACCTATGGCAAGCTTAAGCCGAGGTGCTGTTAATCTCCAGACCCTGAAACGCCATCGCGCCGATGGCCGCCATCAAGCGATCTGCGGTCAAGCCTTCGATTTCAGGCACCCACTTGGCCAGCCAGATCAGCATGCCAAGCATCAGATTGACCACCAGACGCGCCTCGCAGCGCATGATCGAGCCGTCTTTCATGCCATCGGTGAGGAAGCGTTCCAGCTGGCCTTTCAGGCGATCGCCCCATTGGGTGATCTCGCGGCTTTGGTCGTCGTCGAGATAAGAAAACTCCCCATAGTAGAGCTGGGGGCCGTTGCGAGCCGAGTCACGCAAAAGGTCGTTGAGAAAGCGGCGCAGTTTTACCGCGCCAGTCCCGTCGGTTTGATCGGCGGCCGCCAGCAGCTCTTCAAATCGTTCCAGTGACTGGCGATGGCAGGCAAAAACCAAAGCCTGCTTGTTGGGGAAATAATAGTAGAGCGCGCCTTCGCCTAGGTCGAGCGTAGCGGCGATCTCGGCCATCGTCGCGTTAGCGTAGCCCTTAACGTTGATGATTTCGATCGCGGCTCGAAGGATCGCGTCGCGCTTTTTGGCCGACTTGCGGCTCTTGGCCAGACCCCTTGGCTGCTCGCTGGCGTTGCGTTTCAGCGCATTGAGATCGTTCACGGATGACTGTCCATTTCCCTTTGGTTTTAGCGGCTGGCGGCCAGCACACGCAAGCAAACATAAATTTTGAGCTTGCATTGAAATATTGAGTTCTGCTTTAAATTAAGCCTGGGCGGAATGGGGTGGCAAAACCTCACGGTCCGGGAGGAAACCCACGGACGCCCCGCCGCTCGTCGCGCCGCCGTCCGCGCAAAGCCGATCAAGGCAGCAAAACGAGGGAGGACTACTGTGAACAAGCTTCAATATCTGGGCGTCTCATTGGCCGCGCTGATGGCCGCCAGTTCGGCTTGGGCGCAGGAACGAGCGCCAGCCGCTCCGTCCTCATCGACTGTCGAGGAGATCGTCGTCACCGCGACCAAGCGCGAGCAGACGCTGCAGGATGTGCCGATCTCTGTGGCGGTGACGGGCCAGCAGACTATCGAGCGCGCCCAGGTGCGCGACCTGATCGACCTCCAATCGGTCGTGCCGTCGCTGAAGGTTGCCCAGTTCAATGCGGTAGGTCAGACCAACTTCATCATCCGCGGCTTTGGTAACGGCAGCGGCAATGATGGTATTGAAAGCTCGGTCGGCGTGTTTATCGACGGCGTTTATCGCTCGCGGACAGGTTCGGCCTTGGACGATCTGCCCGAGGTCGAACGCATCGAAGTGCTCCGCGGCCCGCAATCGACCCTGTTTGGCAAGAACGTTTCGGCCGGCGCGATCAGCATCGTGACCAAGCAACCCTCTTTCGATTTTGGCGGCAAGGCCGAGGTCAGCCTCGGCAACTATAACTTGCGCCAGTTCAAGGGTACAATCACCGGGCCGATCGCTAAGGATCTGGCCCTGCGCGTTTCGGGGAGCGTCAACCAGCGCGATGGCTATTCGCACAACCTGACTACGGGCAACGATGTCAACGACCGAGACCGCTGGTCGGTCCGCGGCGATCTGTTGTGGGTCCCGACCGACCAAACCTCGGTGAGGCTCATCGCGGACTACAACAAGATCCAAGAGGTCTGCTGCGGGGTCTCTTCGATCTTCAACGGCCCGGCCACCCAATTCATCGGCGCACCCGCGCCGTTTGGTCTGGGCAAGCCCGTAGGCGATCCGTCCAAGGTCTTCTCACGCGACATCATCTTCAATACCGATCCGGACAACCGCCTGACCGGCAGAGGCATTTCGGGGCAGGTCGATCAGGATCTAGGTTTTGCCGCCCTGACCTCGATCACCGCCTATCGCGAGCAGACCACTAAGTCGGTCCAGGATGTAGACTTCACCGGCGCTGACCTGGCTAACAAAGCCGACGGCAACAGCATCAAGACCTTCACCCAGGAACTGCGCCTGGCTTCCAAGAGCGAGGGGCCGTTCAGTTGGCTGATCGGCGGCTTCTATCAGCACGAGAAGCTGCAGACCGGCCGAACCATCAACTACGGAACCGACATCCGCGCCTATGGCGACGGCTTGAGCGGCCAGGTTCCCGCAAGCCTGATCGGCGCTCTGCCGGCCGCCTTGCGGCCAGCCTTGAGCGGCCGCTCGAACATCTACGCCCTGGAGTTCCTGCAAAGCCTGGTCACCCCGTCCATCGTTCCGGGCAAGACCTACTTCCAGGCCGGCCAAGGCATCGACGACGACTATGCGATGAAGCAGACCTCGTACTCGATCTTCGGCCAAGCCGATTACAAGGTCACCGACAAGCTGACGATCACCGGCGGCTTGGCCTATCTGAACGACGACAAAAAGGCCTCGTCGGCCGTGGCTTTGCGCGACCCGTTCTCGGCCCTCAATCTTAGCGCCGTGCCGCAATTCATCGCCCTGGGCCTGCCGGGCAACATCTATGCGCCCCTGGGCGGACTGCAATTCTACTATGGCAACACCGCCAACCACGGTCCGGTCAATTTCCCCAACGCCGCCGAGTCAGGCTCGCTGAAGGGTGACAAGCTGACCTACGCGGTTCGCGCCGCCTATGACCTGGGCTGGGTCAACGCCTATGTCAGCTATTCGACGGGGTGGAAGGCGGGGGCGTACAACCTGTCATCTGACAGCCGTCCGCCCAACGCCAATGGCGTGGGCCGCACCGCCGCGCCAGAGAACGTCAGCGTCTATGAGGCGGGTCTAAAGGCCCAATTCCAAGGCGGCTATCTGAACCTTGCTGTCTTTGATCAATCGATCAAAGGCTTCCAGTCCAACGCCTATACCGGCATCGGCTATAGCCTGGTCAACGCTGGCGAGGAGTCGGTGAAGGGCTTTGAGGTGGACAGCGCTTGGAAGCCGACTGGCTGGCTGGCCCTAACGGGGTCTGTGACCTATCTCGACCCAACCTATGACAGCTTCACCGGCGCGGCCTGCGTCAACTATGACATCGCTCGCTGCCCGGTGAACCCGGCGACGGGTCTGCGGCCCAACTTCCGCAACCTGACCGGTGATCGTTCGGCCGGCATCGCCAAGTGGAGCTATTCGACCTCGGCCACGCTGTCGCACGACCTGGGCAGAGGCTTTAGCGGCTATCTGCGCGCCGAGTATGACCACACCAGCAAGACGCAACTGACCGAGACCACGCCGCCCAATCTGTCGACCTGGGGCCAAGACATCGTCAATGCCAGCCTGGGCGTGGTTCACGCCGACAGCCAGTTGGAAGTCATGCTGTGGGCGCGCAACTTGACCAAGGACGACAGCCTGATCGGGACCTTCCCGACGGTCGCCCAAGACGGGAGCTACAGCGGCTATCCCAATGCCCCACGCACCTATGGCGTGACGGTACGCAAGACGTTCTGACCTCGGAACGCGACTGCCGCCCGGCTCATCCTCCCTCGAGCCGGGCGGCTATTTTTCCTTTCATCGACGGATTGAAGATGTCTGAGCCCGACGAAACCGCCCAAGCCAACGCGCCGGATATGGTCGCCCTGCGAGAGCGCTATCGGCTGGAGAAAGATCGTCGGGCCAGCGCGGGAGACCGCCGCTACCTGGACCTCAGCAGCGACCTTTCGCACTTGTTGGCCGACCCCTACGCCGTGCCTGTCGCACGCGATCCGGTCGATGACGCCGTCGATGTGCTGGTGGTCGGCGGCGGCTTTGGCGGTTTGCTTTCGGCCGCGCGCCTAAAGGAGGCAGGCGTCGCCTCAGTGCGAATTGTTGAGGTCGCCTCCGATGTCGGTGGGACTTGGTACTGGAACCGCTATCCCGGCGCGGCTTGCGATATCGAGTCTTATATCTACTTCCCACTCTTGGAAGAGACGGGCTACATGCCAGTCGAGCGCTACTCCAAAGCGCCGGAGATCCGGGCCCATACCCAGCGCATCGCGCAGCATTTCGGGCTTTACGAAAACGCGCTGTTCTCAACCCAGGTCACGGCCCTGGATTGGGATGCCAAAGCCTCGCACTGGGTCGTCGCCACAGACCGCGGGGACACGATCCGCGCCCGCTTCGTGGTGCTGGCCACCGGTCCGCTGAATAAGCCCAAGCTGGCGGCCATCCCGGGCGTCGAAACCTTCACGGGCCACAGCTTCCACACCAGCCGCTGGGACTACGACTACACCGGCGGCAGCTCGACCACGCAGCTCGACAAACTAGGCGACAAGCGGGTGGGGGTAATTGGCACCGGCGCGACGGCGATCCAGTGCGTGCCGCCGCTGGCAGCGGCCGCCCAGCACCTCTACGTCTTCCAACGCACCCCCTCCTCGGTCGACGCGCGTAACAATACTCCCACCGATCCGGCCTGGGCCGCCAGCCTGCAGCCGGGCTGGCAGCAGGCGCGGATGGAGAACTTCACCGCCCAGATGGCGGGTCACCTTGCCGACGAGGACATGGTGAGCGACGGCTGGACCGTCCTGGCCCGGGCGATCAAGAAGATGTTCGCGCAAGATCCAGGCGCTGACTTTGGCCAACTGCTCGACCGCGCCGACATGGAAAAGATGGTCGAAGTGCGCGCGCGCATCGAAGACCTCGTCGAGGATCCCGCCACCGCCGAAGCGCTCAAGCCGTGGTTCAGCCTGTTCTGCAAGCGACCTTGTTTCCACGACGGCTACCTGGGCGTTTTCAACCAACCCAATGTCACCCTTGTCGACACCGCCGGACGCGGGGTCGAGAGGATCACCGAGGCCGGAGTGGTGGTGGCCGGCCAGGAATATCCGCTCGACTGCCTGGTGTTCGCCACCGGCTTCGAGGTCGGCGGCGATTTTGCCAAGCGCTCGGGTTTTGATCTACGCGGCGTCGATGGACAATCGCTGTCGGACAACTGGGCGCAGGGGCCGGCTACCTATCACGGCATGCACAGCCGCGGCTTTCCCAACTGCTTCATCATCAGCCAGTCTCAGTCGGGCATGTCGCCCAATTTCCCGCACATGCTCAGCGAGCAGGCCAAGCATCTGGCCCACATCATCGGGCACTGCGTCCAGACGGGCGTCGCCACTGTCGAGGCCTCCGCCCAGGCGCAGGACGACTGGGTCGAGCAGATCGTTCAGACCAGCGCCGACCGCATCAGGAAGCTCGAGACCTGCACGCCAGGCTATTACAACAACGAAGGTCGCCCCTCGATGGAAACCGCCCGGGCTCTACCGCACGGGGCGGGCCCGGTGATGTTCATCGACATGCTGCGCCAATGGCGTGGGAGCGGCGATTTCGCCGGCCTGGAACTCAACGGCACCCCGGTGGTCGCCAAGGAAAGCGTTTGACCATGACCGATCAAAGCGGCCGCAGGGCGATCTTCATCACCGGCGCGGCTTCAGGCATGGGCCGAGAAACGGCGCTGCTGTTTGCGCGCGAGGGCTGGTTCGTCGGCGCCTATGACGTCAATGCCGAGGGTCTTGCCGCCCTAGAGGCGGAAATCGGCTCCGACGCGGGCTTGTTTTCCCCCCTGGACGTCACAGATCCCGAGGCCTTCGCCGCGGCGATGACACGTTTTGGCCAGACCGCCGGCGGGCGTCTGGACATCATGTTCAACAACGCCGGCATCGCCGCCGCTGGCATGTTTGACGAGATCGCCTGGGAAGACATCGTCAAGGTCATCAACGTCAACCTGCTGGGCGTGATGATCGGCGTCCGGGCTGCCATTGGCCTGCTGAAGGTGACGCCCGGATCCCTGTGCCTAACGACCTCCTCGTCCTCGGCGATCTTTGGCACGGCCGGCATCGCGACATACTCGGCTACCAAGCATGCAGTGCGCGGCCTGACCGAGGCGCTCTCGATCGAGTTCAAGCGCTACGGCGTGCGCGCCGCCGACCTTCTGCCAGGCTTGATCGACACAGCGATCCTTTCAGACACCATCAAGGCCATGGCGCCGCCAGAGGGCATGTGGCGCCTGACGCCTCCGTCCGAGGTCGCCCAGACCGTCTGGGCTGCCTACCATGGCGACCGACTGCATTGGTACGTGCCCGAAGAGCTCAAGGCGTTCGATGTCCAGGCCACCGCCGAGCCCGAACTTGTGCGCGAAGAACGCGCGTCCCTCGCCGCTTTCCGCGACTAGAAAAGGGCAGACCGATGTCGATCCTCGAAGCCTCCGCACCGATTTTGTTGCCTCTCGCGGGACAAGACCGGGCCATCGCCAACCTCCACATTGGCTTCGCCGCCCAGCGCGAAGCCTTCGCTGCCGATCGCTATCCGTCGCTGGCGGAACGAAAGCGCCGCATTGAGGCCCTCATCGGCATGATGTTGACGCATCGCGAGGCCATCAGCGACGCCCTGAGCCAGGATTTCGGGGCTCACCCCGCCCCAGCCTCGGACTTGATTGAGGTGCTCGGTGTCGTCAGCCGCGCCCAGTACGTGCTGGCCAATCTCGAGGCGTGGATGGCTCCGGCCTCGCGCGAGACCGACGCGGCGTTCCTGGGAACCTCTACGGCCTATATCCAGAGCCAGCCCAAGGGCGTGGTGGGCAATATCTCGCCGTGGAACTTCCCGTTTGATCTTTCGGTCGGGCCGATGATCGAGATGCTGGCGGCCGGCAACCGGGTGATGGTCAAGCCCTCGGAGTTCACACCGGCCTGCGGGGCGCTGCTGGCCAGGATGGTCGCCGAGACCTTTGAGCCGGACCTGGTCCATGTGGTGAATGGTGGCCTGGAGGTCGCTCAGGCCTTCGCGGCCTTGCCGTGGGATCACCTGCTCTACACGGGCAGCCCTAATGTGGGCCGCAAGGTCATGGAGGCCGCGGCCAAAAACCTGACCCCGGTTACCCTGGAGCTAGGCGGCAAATGCCCAGCTTTGCTGACCCCAGGCTCGGTCAACGCCAAGTCCGTGGAATCGGTGATCGGCACCAAGATCATCAAGAACGGTCAGATGTGTGTCTCGGTCGACTATTGTCTGGTGCACCGGGACGAGGTCGAAGCCTTTATCGACCACGCCACGGCCTTTTTGCACGCCGCAGCGCCTGACTATTCGCGCAGCGACGACTGCACAGGTATCATCTCGGCGGCCCACTTGGAGCGGCTGGTTGGCCTGCTCCAAGAGGCGCGAGATCGTCAGGCCCGCATCGTCACCCTGGAGCGCGACCAAGGCGTGGATGCGGCGACCCGGCGCATGCCGATGTCCCTGGTCGTCGATCCAGACCCTGACCTTCGCCTGATGCGTGACGAGATCTTCGGCCCGATCTTGCCCGTTGTCGTCTATGACGATCTGGCTGCAGCGATCGCGCTGATCAACGGCGGCGACCGGCCGTTGGGTCTCTACGTCTTTGGCGACGACCCGGCGCAGATCGATCACATCCTGGCGCGAACCTCTTCTGGCGGGGTCGCGATCAACACCTGCGCCATGCAGAGCGCCTTGCCGTCGTTGGCTTTCGGCGGCGTGGGCATGAGCGGCATGGGCCGCCATCACGGCGTTGAGGGCTTCCGGGAATTTTCCAATCCGCGCGGCGTGTTCGTGCGCGGGGAGGGCGACATGATCGACACCTTCTATTCACCCTACGCCAAGGCTGCGGCCGTCGTGGCGGCGGCCCTGACGGGGTCGCATGACTGAGCAAGGTGTTGACCGCGCGGCCCTCCGGGATCGCGCATGCGAAAATCGCGAGCGATGAACGCGTCGCAGAGCTCAGTCCCGGCTCCCCGCGTTCCCGTGGCGACCAAGCTAGCCTATGGCGTGGGCTCGGTGGCTTACGGGATCAAGGACAACGGCTTTTCAACGTTGCTCCTGCTCTTCTACAACCAGGTCGTCGGCCTGCCGGCCCAGATGGTCGGTTTGGCGGTTATGGTCGCGCTTATTTTCGATGCGTTCGCCGACCCTGTCATCGGGCACCTTTCCGACAACACCCGCTCGCGTTGGGGGCGGCGCCATCCGTTCCTCTACGCGGCGGCCTTGCCGGTCGGCGCGCTTTACCTTCTGCTATGGAATCCTCCCAGAGGCGATGACACGGTCACGCTGGTCTATCTGCTCGTCGTGGCGATCCTCGTCCGCACGGCGATCTCCTGCTACGAGGTGCCATCCAGCGCGCTCGCGCCGGAGCTTTCGTCCGACTATCATGAGCGCACCTCGATCCTGGGCTACCGCTATCTGTTCGGCTGGGCCGGCGGCATGGGTATGCTGCTTTTGACCTTCGGCGTTTTCCTTGCGCCAACGGCGCAGTACCCCGTCGGCCAACTCAATCCTCAAGGCTACCGCACCTATGCCGTGGTTGCCGCGGTATTGATGGTCGTGGCGATCCTGGCCTCGGCCTTGGGCACCCATCGCCGCATCACCCGCCTGCCGCCCGCGCCCGCCGCGCGTGGAACAGCACGCGGTTCTCTGCGCGCTTTGCGTAATCGCAACTTCCTTATTCTGATCGGCGCAGGCCTCTTTGCCAATATGAGCCAGGGCCTTAGCTTTGCGCTGACCACCTATTTCTACACCTATCTTTGGCAATTCCCCGCCTCGGTGCTGCTCATCTACACCCTGGCGGTGATGGCTGGCGTCGCGGTCGGGTTCGTGATCGCTACTGCGGCGTCCCGGCGACTGGGCAAGCGCAACGCCGCCATATCGTTTCTGCTGCTGGCGATCCCGACGGTCACCGCGCCGTATGTGCTCAATTTCCTGGGCTGGTTTCCAGACAGGACCAGTCCGCTTTTGCTCCCGCTGCTCCTAGCCTCGACCTTGATCGCCACTGCTCTTGGCGTTGGCGTCGCGATCCTGGGCGAATCGATGATGTCAGACGTGGTCGAGGACGCCCAGGCCCGATCTGGCGAACGGACTGAAGGCATGTTCTTCGCCGGATCGTTCTTCATGAAAAAGAGCGTCTCGGGCATCGGCATCTTCTTGTCGGGCGCCTTGCTGGCCTTGGCGGGCTTCCCTGAAGCGGCCAAGCCGGGATCGGTCGAGACGGACGTGCTCAATCGCCTGGCGCTTGGCTATGTCGGTCTAACGGTCGTTTGCGGCCTGTTGGCCGCACTGGTGTTAACGCGCTTTGCCATTACGCAGGCGGCGCATGAAGAAAGGCTGGCGCGACTGGCCGGCGCGACGAGCGCCTGACGCGGTGCGTCGCCAGATGGTGCGGCATCAGCTCGCCGTTCGGGACGACATGTCGCAGCTCGGCGAGCAGTCCGTTAAGATTCAAGATCGCAGGGTAGGGCGACATGAAAACCTGTTCCGCTAAACCAGTGTCCCCCCGCGATGCTCTTTTTAAAGACCTGGTCTCGAGCCTGCATGGCTCGGTACTGGCGCTTGATTGCCGCCATCGGGTAGTGCTTTGCAACGAGCGTTGGCAAGACTTTAACGGCCTGACTTTCGACGCCGTGGTCGGTCGTGACGTGTTCGACGTCCTGCCTAGCCTTGGCGAGTTCCGCGGCGCATTCGACCGCTGCTTGCAAGGCGAAGTCGTTAAGGCCGACCGCGTTCGACTGGCGGGGGCTGATGGCCTCGTCACGCTGTTCCGCGCTTCGATTTTGCCGTGGCGTGACGATCAGGGGCAAATCTGCGGTCTCGTGCTCAATAGCTTGGCCATGTCGTCGACCGAGGCACGCGAAGAGGCTGGCCTGGCGGCAAGCCGCCTGGAGGATGCTGTCGCCTTGGCGGGTTTTCACGTCTGGGAGATCGACCACGCCACGCGGCTCGTCAGCGGTTGGGGCGCCAGAGACACCTTCTTCGAAGGCGGCCTTGGATATGACGACTTGGCCGATGTGGAGAACCTCGATTTTGTCCATCCGGACGATCGAAGCAGCGTCTCCGCTGCCTGGAGAGAGCAGGATGCCGCGCACCAGGACCGACGTGCTGAGTTCAGGCTTAATCACGCCGATCGCATCATCTGGGTCTCGGCCAGCTCTCGCGCAGCCGCTAGCATGGACGGGCGCCCCGGAAGAGTTTTGGGTGTGGTGCAGGACATCACCGACCGGAAATTGGCCGAGCTTGCCACACTTCGTGCCAATGAAGCCAAGAGCCAGTTTCTGGCGGTCATGAGCCACGAGATCCGCACGCCGCTGACCGGCGTGCTAGGAATGGCCCAGATCATGGAAGCTGACGAGTTGCCCCAAGTGCAGCGTGAGCGGCTGCACATTCTGCGGCAGTCGGGCGAGAGCTTGCTGAACGTCCTCAATGACACTTTGGACCTGTCCAAAATCGAAGCGGGGAAACTGGAACTTGAGAACATACCATTCGATCTGGAACCTCTGCTCAGAGGGGCTTTGGCTCCATTCGAAGCGATCGCTGCCGGCAAAGGCGTAAATCTAAGCCTCGAGCTTGGTGATGCCGGGGGTGGATATCAGGGTGATCCTGGCCGCATCAAACAGGTCGTCTACAACCTCGTTTCGAATGCCGTAAAGTTCACGCACGCGGGAGGGATCAGCCTGGCCGCGCGGCGAACATCGGCCGGTCTGAGGATCCTGGTCACCGACACGGGGCGAGGTATCGCGCCGGACAAGCTGCAGGATCTTTTTCAAGCGTTCACGCAGGCTGATGCGGCGACGGCCCGCCATTTTGGCGGCAGCGGCCTGGGTTTATCGATCTGCAAGGCGCTGACAGAAATGATGGGTGGGAGGATTGAGGTGCAAAGCCAGCTTGGCCAGGGCACGCATTTCTCACTCGACCTGCCACTGGGATATTGTGCGGCAGGAGAGCCGAGCAAAACTGTTGAGTCGGGGCAAGCTCAGCTACCCAAACCCCCGATACGCGTCCTTGCGGCCGACGACAACCGGGTCAACCGGCTGGTGCTTCAGGCGCTATTTGGGCAGGTCGGCGTGGAGATCGTCGTTGTGGAGGATGGCACCGCTGTCGTGGAGGCCTGGGAAGCAGGCGCATGGGACGTCATTCTGATGGATGTTCAGATGCCGGTGATGGATGGGCTGGAGGCGACTCGCTATATCCGCGCCCGAGAAGCGGTCACTGGTCGTGAGCGCACTCCAATCATCGGTTTGACAGCTAACGCCTTTACGCATCAGCGCACCCAATACCTCGCCGCCGGTATGGACGAGCATGTCGGAAAACCTATCGACGTCCGTCGGCTGTTCGATGTGATAGCGGCCGTAACGTAAGAACTGAATGTGCGCGGCCATACGGGTAGTGAGGTGGCACCACTTCAGTTCAGCATCGGCTGACGGTCCCGATGACTAAGCCGAGCCACGGCGCTGAGCAACGCGGCCGCGTCGATAGGTTTGGCGACGTAGTCGTCCATGCCCTGCGACAGGTAGCGCTCGCGATCACCAGCCATGGCGTTGGCGGTCAAGGCAATGATCGGAACATCGCAAAGGGGATAGGGAAGGGCGCGAATGGCTTTCGTTGCGGCAATCCCATCCATGACGGGCATCTGGACGTCCATGAGCACAATATCGAATGGCGCGCTTTTAATCGCATCGAGGGCCTCGGCACCGTTGTTGACCAAGGTCACCACATGGCCGGCCGCCTCGAGATACATCTGAACCACCATTCGGTTGATGGAGTGGTCGTCGGCGGCGAGTATTCGAAGCGAGCGGTCGCAAAGGACAAGCTCCAGGGGCTGAACCGCGACCGCATCGGGCTCAGCGGCCTCAGTCGCGCCCAGGGTTGCCCAGAACATGCTGCCGACGCCGATCTGGCTGCTCACACCAAGTTCGCCGCCCATCAACTCGACCAACTGCTTGCTGATCGCCAGGCCAAGGCCGGTGCCACCGAACCGGCGCGTCGTGGTTGCGTCAGCCTGAACGAAACGCTGAAAAACTAGAGCCTGCTGCTCAGGCGAAAGTCCAATTCCTGTATCGCGCACCTCTAGGCGAAGCTCTTCACCGACGGCGTCAGCATCATAAGTCGCTTCAACCGACACCACACCGTCCTCGGTGAACTTCAGGGCGTTGCCGATGAGATTGACCAACACTTGCCGAATTCGGGTGGGATCCCCGCGCACCAAGGCCGGCGTGGTTGCCCCTGCCGAGAAATTAAGGACGAGCCCTTTAGCCTCGGCGCGGGCTGAAAGCTGCATGCTCAATTGATCGAGAAGTTCCCTGGGCGAGAAGGCAATGGACTCGATGGTGACCTGACCGCCCTCGAGTTTGGAAAAATCCAAGATATCGTTGAGCAGAACCAACAAGCTGCGAGCCGCGTCCAAGGCGGTGGACGCGCGCAGGGTTTGCTGAGCGTCAAGCTTGGTCTTCATCAGCAGATCGAGCATGCCGATGACGCCATTCATCGGCGTGCGGATTTCATGACTAATCGTCGCCAGGAATTGACTTTTGGCGACCGTCGCAGCCTCGGCCGCAAGGCTTCGCTCATTCAACGTGTCGAGAATGACGTAACGCTGTGACTCAGCGGTCTTGCGCTCGGTGATGTCATAGCGAACCGAAACGAACTGCTCAGGATAACCATCGGCCCCCATCAGCGGAACGACGGTTGTATCGAGCCAAAACAGGTCTCCCGCCTTGTTGCGATTGCAAACCTCACCATGCCAAGCTTCGCCCGACGATATCGCTGACCAAAGCGCGCCGAAAAAGCCTCTGGGGTGGGCGCCGGAGTTGAGGATCCGATGGTTCCTGCCAATCAGTTCCTCTCGCGAATAGCCGCTGATCTCGCAGAAGCCATCATTGACCAAGATGATGTCACCGCGTCGATCGGTGATGGCTACAATAGCGTATCTATGAAGAGCGTCTTGGTATGCCGTGCGGGCAGACAGGGCAATCTTGGCCACCTCAAGCGCCGTACGCAGGGCTTCACGTTCCGAGCGCTGCTGGGTGACGTCCTGGAGTGCGCCGACCAGCCGGCGAGGTTGGCCCTCGGTCTCCAGCACCCGTCCAACAACGCGGACCCAGATGTGGCGCCCGCCTTGCGTCTGCAGGGGCCGTTCGAACTCAAAAGCGGATTGGTCGCAAATCGATGCCTGGATCTGCGCCCGCACCTCTACTTGCACTTCTGGTTCAAAAAGGCTGACGTATTGCTCAAGCTGTAACGTCGCGCCTGGCTCCAGGTCGAGGATTGTTGCGGCCTGGGCGCTCCAGGAAATTCCGTTGCGATCAAGATCAGCCTCCCACGTGCCCACCCCTGTCAGGGCAGCGACGTTGGCAACGATTGCGTCACATGATTTCGCCAGCGCCAGCGCTTCACCCTTGCTGGCGCGCGCTTCCATTATCTCGGTGATGTCGATTTCAGTAGCCTGAAACCCGAGCAGCTCCTGATCAGGACCAAACACCGGCTGGATATCGAGCTTGAGCCAATAGCCCCGGCCGTTTTTCGACCGGTTGAACACGGCTATGTCGATCGGCTTGGCGCTTGAAAGGGCTTCCCGGATCGCCAGGATGGTGGTCGGATCGGTCTCCGCGCATTGCAATAGGCTGCCGGGAGTTCGTCCGATCGCTTCTTGGGCGGTGTAGCCGGTCAGGCGCTCGAAAGCAGCGTTGACCCAAACCGTTCGCCCCAGTGCGTCTGTCTGTAGCATGGGAGAGCTGGCAAGGACGGGGATGCGATCTAGGTGGGCCTCGATCGGATACTTCGACCCAATGATTTCACCGGTCGGCATGAATTCCCGCTTGCCAGATTGCTTGCGTTACAGCTCTGCCGAATGGCGAGCCTTTCGCAATTTCGAGATCTGAGCGACCAGCAGTACGCCCTATCGGGTAGCGGCCATCATCAATACGCCTGCGGCATTACAGCACAGCTCTATTGAGCAATGCCCGCGTGCCGGACGCATAGGACCAGCGTCAGACCGATCACTGCAAATGGCTCGCTGAGGGGAGCGATACGCGACGCTCGGGGACGGGTTAGGCGCGTTGCGTCCCACCCGTTTGGTGAGGTTGCCAAACGTCACCTCAACAAAATTGCGGTTGCGTTGCGCCCAGCCCATGCCGCCTTGGTCGCCCGATCGCTCCTGAACCTTCTGCAGGAGATCCCCCAGGTCATGGTGCTTGTAGGCGACCAAGTGAACGGCATCGCCTTCACGCTGGCCGCCCATCAACACCCAACAAAATGGCACCCAGGACCACACCCTTGGCCGAGCCTGGCCGTTGACGCACCAGGACCAGCCCAGCGGTCTGAATGAAATCGTAGTCGCGCCCATTGCCAGCGACGCGGCAAGGCTTGTGACGCTGCCAGGTCACCTCAACATAGCTCTATCGGCATGACGCTTGACCGCGCCAAAGCTTAGGACGAGACCTTGGCGGCCGGGGCGGGCTGGACTGCCCGGCTCCCGCAAGGTGAAGCGCGATGACCAAGGCCGAACGGCAGACCCTGGCGACGTTTCTCGCCGCCGTCCTGATGCCTGTAATCCTGTTCGCCTCGCTGCAGACGGCCTCATCCATGCGCGCCCAACGCCAGGCCATTGAGGCCCGCGCCTGGGCCAGCGCCCAGGCGATCAACACCGCCGTTGATGCCCGGCTGATGGTCGATCAAGCGTCCCTGGATGTGTTGTCTAGTTCCGAGTTCCTCAAAGATCATGATTGGACTAGCGCCAGGCGGCGCATCGAAGTCGTTCAAAGGACTAGACCTCGCTGGCGCAATGTCGTTCTCACCGATGCGGTAAGCGGTGATGAGATCTGGGAAACCCGCAGCGCCGCTGTGCCCCGTCCCGCCCGGCCCTGGATCGCCCAGTATCTCCGCAGCGGCGCGCGCGCCGCACGGATCACCGGCGTGGTCGGGGCTGCGTTTGACCGCCCCTGCGTGGCCATCCATGTCCCGGTGTTTGAGGATGGCCAGCGACGATACTTGTTGACGCTAGAACTGAACGTCGACGAGTTCCAAGCCATTGTCGCGGCCAAAACCCTGCCAGGATCGGTCACCGCTTTGGTCGATCACAACGGCCTGTTTATAGGCCGCTCTCTGAGCTTTGCCGACAGGCTGGGCAAGCCGGCAACACACTTCGTGCGCGAAGCGATCGCCAAACAGTCCCGCGGTCTTTACAGCGGCGTCACCTATGAGGGCCTGAAGAACTACACTGCCTATGACAGCTCGAGTCTGACTGGCTGGTCGACCCATGTGGCTATGAAGGAGGATCCGCTGATCGCCGCCAGCCGCGGGGCGCTCCTGATGGTGATGATTGCCGGCGCCGCTGCCCTGACTTTGGCCGTGATCATCGCGGTGTTCGGCTTTCGACAATTGCAGCTTCGGCGCCACGAGGAGGCCCGCAGCGCCCAGTCTCAAAAGCTAGCGGCCGTTGGGCAGCTGGCTAGTGGTATCGCTCATGACTTCAACAACCTGCTAATGGTGATCGGCGAGAACCTGCGACGGATCGCCGACAAGTCTGCTGACCCGGCCTTGGCGCGCCCAATCGACAACGCTCTGGCCGCGACCGCGCGAGGGGAAACGCTGATCCAGCAGCTCATGGCCTTCACCCGTTCGCAACCGCTCGACATCGGTCGGGTGGATTTAGCTGAGCTCTTGGCAAGTTTCCGGGAGTTGTTGCAGCAATCGATCGGCAGCGCGGTATCGCTAGTGATCGAGGTCGAGCCAAACGCGCACCTAGTAACTAGCAACGTTGGCCAGTTGGAGATGGCCCTGGTCAATCTGGCGGTCAACGCACGCGACGCAATGCCCAAGGGCGGAGTGCTGACGCTACGCGCACAGCTCTGTCGGGCGCACCCGTCCTACATCGACCTTGATGTCATCGACACCGGCGAGGGGATGAACAAAGAGGTCATCGAGCGGGCGATGGAGCCTTTCTTCACCACCAAGCCGCTGGGCAAGGGCACGGGCCTGGGCCTGGCCCAGGTGTTTGGCGTGGTCAGCCAATCAGGCGGCGCGGTTGAAATCCGCAGCCAGCCGGGCATGGGCACGACCATCACACTGCGGCTAAAACGGTGGGCTGAATAAGGAGCACGATCAAAAGCGCTGCAGGCGCGGCCGGGCGCTGGAGCCCGGTCCCGTAGGCCTATCGCCGCTAAGCACTGGCCGTTCACGGCGGGGCGGGTTCACCCTAGAATAGTCGCCACCGGTCGGTTCATCTCCAACGGCCACGCGGTCAAGCTGCTAAGGCCGCCAGGCACCGGCAAAACTTAACTCGCTCGCCATAGATCGGAGCAACGGCGACGTGCTGGTCCGGCCGCTCGGCGCGATCTTGTGCGACGCGCTAGTAAAATCTCAGGCCTTCTGCGGGCTCGAGTTGGGCCAGATTGCAGCGACCCGCGTGATCGCGCGCTGAAACTACTTCGGTTGACCGTCCAATCCGCGCGCCTAGCTCTCCAGAGCAGAAGTCAGCCAGACGAAGGCTGCAACCCAGCCAAAGTGCTCTGCTGGCTTAGAATCTGCGCGTTGAGCGCCGATTTTAGCGAGGTCATTGCGTTGAAGGCGATGCAAGCCGATTGTTAATCATGGCTAAGCCTCAGATACCTTCACCCGGAAAGGCAGCGGCGGCGGCGGTGCCGCAACCTGCGAATGCCCCGTCGGGCGGCGGCCTGATCGACCGCGACCCTGGGCGCTCGGGCCATCTGATCGTCGGCATCGGCGCTTCGGCCGGCGGTCTTGACGCGTTCCGGTCGTTCTTTTACGAGATGCCCGCAGTTAGCGGTAAGGCGTTCGTTCTGGTCCAACATCTGGACCCCGATTACAACAGCGCCCTGGCAGAGATTCTTGGTGAATACACAGCGATGCCCGTGGTGAAGGCCGTCGATGGAACCATCGCGGCTCCAAACACCGTCGCGGTCATCCCTCAGAACGCGATCCTGAAAATCGAGGGAGGCGTTCTGCGCGTCGCGCCGCCTGAGACGCCGACCGCTCGGCAGTCCTCAGTCGACACTTTCCTTGTGTCCTTGGCCGAGGATCAGGGCGAGAACGCTGTCGGGATTATTCTTTCGGGGTTTGGCAGCGACGGCACGGTCGGGGTCGAAGCCATCAAGGAGGGCGGCGGGCTGACGCTCAGCGAAGCCACCTTCGACCATCGGGCCAAGTTTGGAATGCCCCAGAGCGCGACCGCCGGCGGCTTTGTGGACAATGTACTCCAACCCCAGGAGATGCCAGCGCGGTTGCTGGAATATCGCGACTTCCAGGACCACGCTACAATCAATGGCCTGTCCGAAGGGGCTGGACCACGACGGGCCAAATACCTGATGACGATCTGCGCCGTGCTCAACAGCCGGATCGGACGAGATTTTGGTCAATACAAGTCCAGCACACTGATGCGCCGGGTCCACCGAAGAATGCAGGTGCTTCGCGTCAAAGATCCGCGGCAGTACATCGGGCTACTGCGCACTTTGCCGGATGAGCCTGAGTTGCTGTTCCGGGAGATCCTGATCGGCGTCACGCGGTTTTTCCGCGATCCCGTCATGTTCGAGACTTTGGCGCAGACCGCTCTTCCGGATTTGATCGCAAGAGGCGATCCGGACCAACCTCTGCGCATCTGGGTGGCCGGATGCGCGACGGGTGAGGAAGCCTATTCGCTGGCCATCGTCATCAAAGAGGCTTTGGCGAACGCCGAATCGCCACGACAGGTCACGGTCTTCGCGACAGACATTGATGATCGGGCCATTACAGTGGCCCGCGCCGGCCTCTACAGCGAATCCATAGAGGCCGACACTACAGCGGATCGACTCAAGAAGCATTTTGTCAAGGAAGGCCAACGCTACCGAGTCGCAAAACACATCCGCGAGATGTGCGTTTTCTCGGCCCACGATCTTGTAAAGGACCCACCATTTTCTAAACTCGACATGGTGTCGTGCCGAAACCTTCTGATCTACTTCGAGCCGGTGTTGCAGCAGCGTGTCATCGCAACCTTCCACTACGGGATCAAACCTGATGGCCTTTTATGGCTTGGTCCGTCTGAGACCCTTGCGGCGAGCGCACGGCTCTTCAAGGCGTTCGACAAGCGCAGCCGGATTTTCAGGCGACTCGATGTCGCTTCTGATGTTCCGCGATCCCAGACGAGTATCCGAATGACCAAGGCGTCATCGACCAAACCGCCCACCGAGGCCGAGAGTATCGACGCCCAGGCTACGCGGATGATGGCGCAATATGCGCCAGCCTACATTGTTTTCGACGGTCAGCACGAGATCCAGCGATTTTCGGGCCAGGTCGCGAAATTCATGGAGCCGGTCAGCGGCGGTGCCAGTCTGAATCTGTTCCGCATGCTGCACGCCCAACTCCGCTCGCCTGTCCGGACACTGGTCCGAAAGGCGCTCGAAGCCCAGCGGCCGGTACAGGAGCACGTGACCTTCCAGGTCGCCGGCCAGACCCATACAATAAATTTGATCGCCGAGCCCATGGCAGAGCCGGTAGGGGGGCAGAGATGTCTGCTGCTCGCCTTCCAGGAACTGGCCCCACTAGTTGCGTCCGACACCAGCCATCAACCTCACGCCAGTTCAACGGCCTCCGAGACAGACCATAGCGAGCTCGTCGCCGCGCGGGAGAAACTGCAGACTATCACCGAAGAGCTGGAAACCGCGAACGAGGAGTTGCAGAGCTCGAACGAGGAATTTCAATCGGTTAATGAAGAGCTCCACTCAACGGTAGAAGAGCTCGAAACGTCAAAGGAAGAACTTCAGTCGATCAATGAGGAGCTGCAGACCGTCAATGCGGAGCTGAACAACCGCGCCGACAGTCTTGTAAGGTCCAATAGCGACCTAGCCAATCTGTTTGACAGCACCTCGATCGCTACCCTCTTTCTCGACAATGCGTCGTGCATCAGGCGGTTCACGCCAGCGATCACGGAAATCTTCAATGTGCGGGAGGGCGACGAAGGTCGGCCGATCGGCGATTTCGCCTCCCGCCTGGCCGGCGCGGCCTTAACCAAGGATATCGCCACGGTGCTGCGCGATCTTGGGTCCCTGGAGCGCGAGGCCGAGTCGGAGGATGGCGCGGCGACGTACTTGGTACGCGTAAAGCCATACCGCGATCTCAACAACGTCATCGACGGCGTGGTGATCACGCTTATCGATATCACCGAGCGCAATCGGCTCGAGCGCGACAGGGCCCATCTGGCCGCCATCGTTGCCTCGTCTCAGGACGCGATCCTCAGTCACGACCTCGACGGCAAGATCACCAGTTGGAACGCAGGCGCGGAGACAATCTACGGCTACACCGCCGACGAGATCATCGGGCAACCGATGTCCACGTTGCTGGACGACGTCCAGGTCAATGAATGGCCCGAAAACCTGGTGCGGCTGCGGCGCGGTGAACTGATCAAGGACATCGATATCAGCCGGGTGACCAAGGGCGACCG
>JANOSS010000058.1:0-3569 GCA_031415995.1 Caulobacter sp.
AAGTCCTCAAGGGCTAAAGACACACCGAAACCCCGACCTCGCGGGGCCCAGGTTTTTTGCGACCGCCAGTCGACGATCCGAAAAAATCACCTGGGCCCCTGCCGATGGCGGGCGCCCGGGTGATTGAGACACTATATTTACAGGCCTGGGTTACCGGTCCTGTAGACCGACGGATCTAAGGCAAAGAACCATGGCGGACGACGCAGGCATCATCAATCAGGTCTTGACCGAGACCTCGTTCCTTTACGGCGCCAATGCGGCGTTCGTCGAAGACCTGTACGCCCAGTGGGCCAGCGACCCCAATTCGGTCGAGCCCTCGTGGAAAGCCTTCTTCTCGACGCTTCAGGAACAGGCCGACCAGGTCAAGCGCGCCGCGCAGGACCCGGCCTGGACCCCGCGCCCGGTTCCGACCGCTCGTCCCGATTGGCTTTCAGCGCTTGATGGCCAGTGGCCCTCGGTGGCACCGGCGGTCGAGGCCAAGATGGCCAAGGCCATCGAAGGCAAGGCTCCGGGCACCTCGGCCGAGGCGGTTCGCGCCGCTACCCTGGACAGCTTGCGCGCCATCATGATGATCCGGGCCTACCGGATGCGCGGTCATTTGGCCGCCAATCTCGACCCGCTGGGCCTGGAGCCCAAGCAACCGGCTCCCGAGCTTGATCCCGCCACCTACGGCTTCTCGGAAGCCGACTACGACCGCTCGATCTTCCTGGACTTCGTGCTGGGCATGGAGACCTCGACGATCCGCGAGATCCTGTCGATCCTGCGCCGCACCTATGGCGGCAGCGTCGGCGTGCAGTACATGCACATCTCCGATCAGAAGGAAAAGGCCTGGCTGCAGGAGCGTATCGAGGGCCGCGACAAGGAAATCGTGTTCTCCAAAGAGGGCAAGGTCGCCATCCTCAAGAAGCTGATCGAGACCGAGGGTTTCGAGCGCTTCCTGCACAAGCGCTTCCCCGGCACCAAGCGGTTCGGCATCGACGGTGGCGAAGCCATGGTCCCGGCCATGGAGCAGATCATCAAGCGCGGCGGATCGCTGGGCGTGAAGGACATCGTCCTGGGCATGCCGCACCGCGGCCGCCTCAACGTCCTGGCCGCCGTGATGGGCAAGCCCTATCACGTGATCTTCCACGAGTTCCAGGGCGGCACCAGCCTGCCCTCGGACGTCGAGGGATCGGGCGACGTCAAGTATCACATGGGCGCCTCGTCGGACCGTGAGTTCGACGACAACAAGGTCCACCTGTCGCTGACCGCCAACCCGTCGCACCTGGAAATCGTCAATCCGGTGGTGATCGGCAAGGTCCGCGCCAAGCAGGCCTTCCTGCTGCGGGAGACCCCCGACGCCGGCCGCGGCCACGTGCTGCCGCTGCTGCTGCACGGCGACGCGGCCTTCGCCGGCCAGGGCGTGGTGGCCGAGTGCTTTACCCTGTCGGGCCTGAAGGGCTACCGCACGGGTGGCACCATCCACTTCATCGTCAACAACCAGATCGGCTTCACCACCAGCCCGCGCTATTCGCGCAGCTCGCCCTATCCGTCGGATGTGGCGCTGATGGTCGAAGCCCCGATCTTCCACGTCAACGGCGACGATCCCGAAGCCGTCGTCTATGCGGCCAAGGTCGCCACCGAGTATCGTCAGATGTTCGGCAAGGACGTCGTGGTCGATATGTTCTGCTATCGCCGGTTCGGTCACAACGAAGGTGACGACCCGACCATGACCTCGCCGCTGATGTACGCCAAGATCAAGGGTCACCCCTCGACGCGCGAACTGTACGGCAATCGCCTGATCACCGAGGGCGTCATCAACCAGAGCGAAGTCGACACCTGGGTGACCGAGTTCGAGACCTTCCTCGACAAGGAATTCGACGCCGGCAAGACCTACAAGGCCAACAAGGCCGACTGGCTGGACGGCAAGTGGGCTGGCCTGGCCACCCCCGCCGACGAAGAGCGTCGCGGCTCGACCGCCTTCCCGGCCACGCGCCTGCTGGAAATCGGCCGTCAGATCACGACCATCCCGGAACGGATCGACGCCCACAAGACCGTCAAGCGCGTCATCGAGAACCGCCGCGACGCCATCGAAAAGGGCGAGGGCCTCGACTGGGGCACCGCCGAGCACCTGGCCTTCGCCACCCTGCTCGACGAGGGCTTCCCGGTCCGCCTGTCGGGCCAGGATTCGGTTCGCGGCACCTTCACCCAGCGCCATTCGGACGTCATCGACCAAACGACCGAGGAGCACTACACGCCGCTCAACAACATTGGTCCGGGCCAGGCTCATTACGAGGTCATCGACTCGGCCCTGTCGGAAGAGGCGGTGCTGGGCTTCGAATACGGCTTCTCGCTGGCCGATCCGAACACGCTCACCCTGTGGGAAGGCCAGTTCGGCGACTTCGTGAACGGCGCCCAGGTGGTGATCGACCAGTTCATCAGCTCGGGCGAGCGCAAGTGGCTGCGGATGAGCGGCCTGGTGATGCTGCTGCCGCACGGCTATGAAGGCCAGGGCCCCGAGCACAGCTCGGCCCGCCTGGAGCGCTTCCTGCAGTCGTGCGCCGAGGACAATATGCAGGTGGTCAACTGCACCACCCCGGCCAACTATTTCCACGCCATCCGCCGTCAGATGCACCGCGAGTTCCGCAAACCCCTGATCGTCATGACGCCCAAGAGCCTGCTGCGCCACAAGCGCGCCGTCTCCAACATGGCCGACCTGGCGGAGGGCTCCAGCTTCCACCGCGTGATGATCGACGGGGCCGAGGCCGGCTGCGATGTCGGCGGCGTGACCCTGGCCAGCGATGATCAGATCAAGCGTGTCGTAATCTGCTCGGGCAAGGTCTATTTCGACCTGGTCGACGCCCGCGCCAAGAGCGGCCGAAACGACGTCTATCTGCTGCGTCTGGAACAGTTCTATCCGTGGCCGATGAAGTCGCTGCTGGGCGTTTTGGGCCGCTTCAAGAACGCCGAGCTGGTCTGGGTTCAGGAAGAGCCCAAGAACATGGGCGGCTGGACGTTCGTCGACCCGTGGATCGAACTGACCCTGGCCAAGCTGGACATCACGGCCAAGCGCGCGCGCTATATCGGCCGACCGGCCAGCGCCTCGACGGCGGCGGGTCTGATGAGCCGCCACCTGAAGGAACTGCAGGCCTTCCTCGACGAGACCTTCGCCTAGCTTTATCGATAAGGCCCCGTCCTTCGTGGCGGGGCCGTTTCCACCTGCCCCGCTACACTAGACCGGCACAAACGAGAGACATCGGAACCCCCATGGCCGACATCATGACCCCCGCCCTCGGCGAATCCGTCACCGAAGCGACGGTCGCGCGCTGGACCAAGAAGGTCCGCGAGGCGGTCAAGAAGGACGAGATCCTCATCGAGCTTGAGACCGACAAGGTCAGCCTGGAAGTCGCCTCACCTTCCGACGGCGTGCTGACCGCAATCGGCGCCGACGAGGGCGCGACCGTTGTTCCGGGTACGGTCCTGGGCGTGGTGACCGAAGGCGCGACCGCTTCGGCCGCCCCGGCCGCTACCGCCGCCGCCCCGAAGGCCGCCGCCCCGGCTCCCGCGCCCGCGCCCGCTCCGGTCGCCGC
>JANOSS010000059.1:0-22249 GCA_031415995.1 Caulobacter sp.
GGCCTGAGCCAGATCCACGCGCGTCAGGACCGCATCGCTGAAGTCGGCGCTCTCCAGATTGGCGCCGCGCACATCGACATCATCGATCACCGCACCGCGCAGGCTGGCGTTCTTGAGATTGGCGCCGACCAGCTTGGCGCCTCGCATCGAGCATTCCGAAAAATCCGCTGCCGCTGCGGATACGTCGTCCAGGCGAGACCTGTCGAGCACAGCGCCCGAGACATTGGCCCCGTCCAGCTGACCGGCCGAGACCTTGTGGCGGATGAGGGCGAACTTGGTGTCCTCGTCGGAGATAGCTATCCGGCCCGCCCGCAGGTCGGCCTGGGTCATGTTGGCATGCGAGAGATTGGCGCCCTTCAGGCGCGCGCCCCGCATGTCGGCCTGAACCAGCGAAGCGCCAACGAAGCTGCTACCCTGCAGATCCGCGCCGAACAGACAGGCCCTAGCAAGCCGCGCCCGATCAAACTTGCAGCGAACAAGGGTGCTGCCCGTCAGATCGGCGTCGGCCAGATCGCGACCCGAGAGATCGACGTCCTCCATGATCGCGAAGCGCAGCACCAGTCGCCGGCCGCCCGGCTTTCGCGCGACGAACCACTCATGCGCGGCGGCCATCAGATGGGCCTCGCGCTGGTTGACGCGAATGCGCTCGGGGTTTTTCGCGGGCTTCAGGGCCACAGGTCCGGAATCTCCCAAGCGGCGAAGGCCGATCTCGTCTGACCCTCACGGTTAAGCTCAAACCGTTTATTTTCAGTCGACTACCCGACATACTCGGCCGACTGAGCGTTGCGCGAAATCAACTGGTGCTACGGCTGCCCGAACTGGAAACATGGGGACATGATTCTCGAAAAGAAAAACGAACCCCAGAAGAAGCGCCGTCAGCTCATCGGGGCCCGCATCAAGTCGCGTCGCAAGGCTCTGGGCCTGACACTGCAGGAACTGGCCGATCGATCGGGCCTGTCCAAGCCCTTCCTGTCGCAGGCCGAGCGCGACCTGACCACGCCGTCGCTGATGTCGATGCTGGGCTTGGCCAAGGGTCTCCAGGTCGAGGTCTCCTATTTCATGGAAATCCCGCAAGCCCAGAACATGGTGAGCCGCGCCGACGAGCCGGCCGAAATCGCCGTGGACTCGCCGGTGACCTATTTCGACCTCTCCTCAGCCCTGCCCGATCGCAAGCTGGACGCGGTTCTGATGCGCATTCCGCCCGGTCACTGCTTTCCGGTCGATACCCGCAATGGCGAGCACTTCCGCTATGTGCTGGAGGGCGAACTCTATGCCCGGGCGGGCGACATCCACACCGTGCTCAGGGCCGGAGACAGCATGCACTTCGACGCCCGCGCGCCCCACACGGTGGAGAACCGCACCGACCGCGAGGCAGTGCTGCTCTATGTCGGCACGCCCAGCGTTTTGCAGCGGGGCGCGCCGGCAGAACCCGCCTAGTCTATGCCAGGGTCCATGTCGCCGATCGGCATCCCGGGCGGCGTTTCGGGCTTCAGCTTGGTTTCGCCCAGCACCCGTGTCAGTTCGTCGTCGTCCTTCAGCAGGGCCACCAGACGCAGGTTCAGGGCGCGGTCAGAGGCATCACTGCCGGGCGCGGCCTTGAGGCGCGCGGCTAGCTCCGAGAGTTTCAGATCGATCTCGGCTGCGGCCTGGGGCGAGCGTTTCACGTCGCGCGCGGCGGCGGCCAGGTTCAGCACCGTGCGCCACCGTACCCGCCGGGCGACCTCGGCCTGACGCCCCGAGGCCGGCGCAAAGACCGTCGTCAACAGCGTATCGACGACCTCGCCAACGCCGGGCTGGGCGGGATCGCGGCGATGCTGGTCGACCAGGCGCGCCAGGCGGTCGGGCGCGAGTAGCGGGTCAAGCGTCACGCCCGCCGCCACATCAGCGGCCACCAGTGGGTCGAACACCGGGCCGCCCATTCCGGCGAACACCTCGATGACATGCTGGCGGTCGGTCTCGCCCGATTGCCCGCCAGACAGCAGCGGGAGCAGCTTTTCGGGCGTGTCCAGATCGGCTGGCGCCAGGGTCGCCATCAAGGCGGCCAAGGCCGCGCGCTGCGTCTCAGGCCCCACCAGCGGCGCGATCTGGCCCGCGTCGCCCTTGACGGCATAGCTAAACTCGACGCCCGCCACCTGCTTGACCGTGGCCTCAACCTGGTAGCGATGCAGCAGATAGATCGGCACGTACTTGCGCTTGAGGGTCTCGACCGTTTCGCCGGTCTTCAGAGCGCCCAGACCAAACTGGTCGATGGCCACCCGCCGCACGGCGATCATCCGCCGCAGTTCGGCGACCGAGTCCGCGCCATCATCCCACAGCGCGCCCCAGGGCTGGCCGGAATTGGGGCCCCGCGCGTCGCTGTCGGTGATGTAGCGCAGCTTTGTGGCCGCCGCCTTGGCCACCAGGGTCGCCTTGGGCGCATCACCATACAACCAGTCGACCGTGAACATGTCCCACGCGCCGACGCCGACGCCATAGGCGTCGGACAGGTCGATCTTGCCGTCCGTGACCTTCACGCGCGGCGCGGGATAATCCATCACCGAGGCCCGATCCTGGGTCGAGGCAGCGAAATTGTGCGCAAACCCGATCGAGTGGCCGACCTCGTGGGCCGACAACTGCCGCAGCCGGGCCAGCGAGACCTGGATGGGATCATTGGCTCCCCCCTTGCCGTTCTGGTCGGCGCCGACCAGGCCTTCGAAGATCAACATATCCTGGCGCACCCGCAGCGCGCCCAAGATCACCGAGCCCTTGAGGATCTCCCCGGTGCGCGGATCGGAAACCGACTGGCCCATCGACCAGCCCCGGGTAGCGCGGTCGACCCAGTTGATGACGCTGTAACGCACGTCCAGCGGATCGACGCCTTCGGGCAGGACCTCGACGCGATAGGCGTCCTTGAAGCCCGCCGCCTCAAAGGCCCTGGCCCACCAGGCCGCGCCCTCGACCAGGGCGGAGCGGATCGGCTCGGGCGCGGCGCGGTCGACATAGAAAATGATCGGCTTCTTGACGGTCGAGACCGCCGCCGCTGGGTCGGTCTTTTCCAGACGGAACCGGCGCGCCCAGCGGCCGACGATGTCGTCGCCCAGCGGCACGGCATAGTCCAGGCCGACGACGCCCCAGGTCCCCGTGCGCGGATCAAAGGCGCGCGGCACAAAGCCCGGCTCGGGCAGCTTCACCAGCGAGTGGCGGACGATCAGAGTGATCTGCTTGGCGTCGGGAGCGATGTTGCGCGTCTCGGGACCGGGCGTGTCGGAAGCAAAGGTCTGGCGAGCCTCGAACTCGATATTCTCGGGGAACACCTTCACCGCCGAAGGGTCGGCGATGGAAAGATCGGAGACCAGCTTGAAGCCGTTTTCCCCGGCCTGCTTGAGGGCGTCGGCGGCGCCGATCACGTCGCGGGTCAGGAAGCTGGAGATATCCACGAGGATCCGGCCATCCGGCGTCTCACTGACCACGTCGCCAGCCCACACGGTCGAGACGGCGAAGGACTCGCGGGCCGCGATCTGTTCGGCGGCGGGCGCGCCAGCGGCGGTAAACTTGGGGTTTTCGTACTCGGCGATGACCTTCTTGCCGATGCGGCGGAACACCAGCACCTGGGTGTCCCCCAGAGTGGCGCGGTCCAGGCCTACGGGGGCCGAGCCAAGACCGGTCTTCAGCGCCGCCACATAGAGGAACCGACCGCTGACGCCATCGGCGTCAGCCTTGGGCAGAGACAGCAGGATGCGGCCCTTGGCCTTGTCAATGTGAACCGGCAGCAGGCCGTCCTGACGGGTGGTTCCCGCCAAGGCGGCGTCGGAAGCGGGCGGCTTGTCCTTGGGCGCGGCCAGGACCGGCGTCGCCGCAGACAGAAGCAAGGCCGCCGCGATCGCGGCGCGGCTGACGGATCCGAACATATAAGAGGCCCCCAAATGAACTGACCGGTTGCGCGAGCGAGTCTCGCGTCGTCTCCCGGCGGGCGCGACCCTCTCATCGGCCTTGGTCAAACGCCAGTGGGTCCGTAGATTTTAGCCGCTCGCCCCGGATAGAGGCGCGGCGGCTATTGGGCGTCGGCCCGACGCGCCCGCATCGCGCGTTGACCATCGACGTTCATGAAATAGCTGCCGATCGACGCCTTGCGGATCTCGACCTTGGAGCCCTTCTTCGGATCCTTGGACAAGGATTGGTCGTCGACCTGCTTCCAAACCGCGCCGTCGGCCAGCACCACCGTCCAGCGGCCGTCACCGCCCCGGCGCGCACTGGCCACTTCGCCCATCACCCGGTCGACCTCGGTCTTCTCTTCGCTACGGTCCAGGATGGCCAGTGCCGAGAGATCCAGGCCAAAGGCCTGGCGGCGCGCGGCGCGGGCCTCCTGGCGATCGACGATGATCACTTCGCCGGTCTTTTCGGCCTTGTTCACCTGACCGACGGCTGCGTCATAGCAGGCCAGTCGCTCGGCGTCGGTGGTGATGGCGCGGCAGTCAAAGAGGGCCTTGAGCACCGCTGGGGTGGCCGATTTGGGCGCGTCGGCGGCGGTCGCGACGAGCGGAACGGCCAGGGCCGCGACGGCGACAAGCTTGATCCAGAGTTTCATGCGATCCCACGATTTGAACAACGGCATTGAAAGTGTCGATAGAACGCCCGGCGAAAGGGCGCTGGCGTTTCAGGTCGTCTTCTTCGGCTCCCGCACCAACCAGCCGGTCAGGGACAGACGCTTGGCTGCGGCGTAGGTCGCCACCGGCGCCACCGAATGGACGCGGGGCACACGAAACAGAGTGAGGACATTGAAGCCCGGCGTGAAGCCCCGTTCGATCTGACCGTCAGCGTCGTGGAACAGCAACTGCCCTCCCCAGTCCGGCCTCCAGTCACGCGTGAATCCCAGGGTAAAGGCGGCCAGGCGATCGTCGCGCTGGTGGCTGTCGTCATGCAGGGTCAGGAAATCACCCAGCCGATAGTTCGAGGCCTGGGCGCGGACGCCCCCGACCGGGTCGCCGCCGATCCCGGCAGTGGCGTCGGCGTCGACAGGATCCAGAAAGACCGGGATCTGGACGACGGCATCCCGTTGATAGACAGCGGCGAACGGCGCGGGATCAAGCGCCGGATTGATCCGGATCACGGAAGGATTCGTCACGGAACGCAGCGGCGCAAAGCAGATCTCCAGCGCCGGAACGGGCCTTCGGAGCCATTTCGTACCAGATCGCCATTCGGCGGTTCAACCCGCGATAGTCCGGCGGGGTGATCAAAAAGTTTGATCGAACAGCCTTAGCAATCGATAGAACTGCCCCATTCCACGCGCTCAATCGGGGCCCAACTCAAAGTTGGCCGAGATTCTCCATCAGCAAACATTGCCAAACCTTAACCCAAAAATCGTGAGTTCTTTAGAACCGCCCATACCGTCGATCAAAAAAGCCTGTCAAATCGCAGCGAATGTGTCGGAATATTGACAAATTTTTGGCATTTTCAACTCGCAATATTGTGAATAGCAACAAGTATACTATTCCCCATTTCATCACGGTTTAGGCAGAAATTCGGGCAGGGCGCCCAATAGCAGCAATCGCATGCGTCACTTTTGCTACACAGCCGACTAATTGTTGCCGCGTCGTATCGTGAAAGATTGACCGAAGTTCGCCAACGGTCACTCTCCTGTCTTAACTCGCTCCGGCTTCGGTGCGGTTTGGGGGCGTCATGACTTGGATCAAACCGAGACGGCGCAATGAAAAATATGTGGAGGTTTGATGTTTAACGCTTTGTCCACCCGGAAACGCCTTCTGGCGACCACCGTGCTCTGCGGCGCGATTGCGCCCATGGCCATCGCTATGCCCGCTTTTGCCCAGACCGCACCCGCCGCTGCGGAAGCCGTGCAGGTCGAAGAAATCGTCGTCACCGGTTCGCGCATTGCGCGGCCTGACCTGGTTTCGTCCAGCCCCGTCGCCACGGTCGGCGAGAAGGAGCTCGAGCAATCGGGCGTCGTCAACACCGAGAACCTGCTCAACACCCTGCCGCAAGCCGTCCCCGGCATCACCTCGACGGTGAACAACGGTAGCAACGGCACCGCCACGGTCGACCTGCGCGGCCTCGGCTCCAACCGCACCCTGGTTCTGGTGGATGGCAAGCGCCAGACCCCGACCACCCAGGCCGGCAGCGTCGACCTCAACCTGATCCCGCCGGCGCTGATCAAGCGCATTGAAGTGGTGTCGGGCGGCGGTTCGGCCGTTTACGGCTCGGACGCCGTGGCGGGCGTCGTCAACTTCATTCTGAAGACCGACTTCGAAGGCATGGAAGTTTCGGCTGGCTATCAGGCCACCGACACCGGCGAAGCACCGATCTATTCGGGCGACGTGACCTTCGGCGCCAATTTCGCTGACCGCAAGGGCAATGTCGTCCTGAGCCTCGGCTACAACAAGCGCGAAGCCCTGACCCAGGGCGAGCGCGGCGGCATGCTGGGCCGTGCCTGGGGCGACAACGCCGCGCGTACCGGCCTGGTGCCCAGTGGCTCGGGAGCCATTGAGCCGGGCGCTGTCGGTGCGTTCGTCGCGAACAGCTTCATCACCCTGCCAGGTGTCGCTAACCTCGCGGCCAACTCGGCCCTTTTCCTGAACGACGGAAACGTCCGGCTCTATAACGCGACAAACGACACCTACAACTTCGCGCCGGTCAACTATGTTCAGACGCCGCAAGAGCGTTTCTCGGTCACCTCGCTGGCCAATTACGAGATCAAGCCGGGCCTGACCGCCTACGCCAAGGGAAACTTCGTCAGCAGCCGTGTCACCTCCCGGCTGGCGCCGACCCCGGCCGGCAACCGCACCTTCCGCTTCAGCCTCGATAACAACCCCTTCCTGACGGCTGCCGCCAAGACGGCGTTGAACACTCTGGGCTCGTCGACATCCTACAGCATCCCTGGCAGCAGCCCTTGGGCCGCTGGCACCTATACGGATGTTGACAGTGACGGCGATGGTCTGTTCGAAACCGTTACGGGCGTGTTCAACAAGCGCCTCAGCGATGTTGGTCCGCGCATCTCACAATACAACTTTACGGGCTTTCAGGTTCAGTTGGGCCTGAAGGGGGATATCGAAGCCATCAATGGCGGCTTCGACAGCTATTTCCAGTACGGCAACACCCATGGCAGTAACTCGCTGCTGGGCGACACCAGCCTGGTCCGCATCCAGCAGGGCCTGCTGCTGAACGCCGCCGGCACCGCCTGCGCCGATCCGTCGGGCGGCTGCGTTCCGGTCAACCTCTACGGCAATGGTACAATGTCGGCGGCTGCGGCCAACTTCATCAAGACCCGCATCAACTCGTCGCAAGACTACGAGCAACTGTATGCCGGCTTCACCTTCAGCGGTGACACGGCCAACATGTTCTCGCTGCCCGCCGGCGCTATCGGCTTCGCCGTCGGCGGCGAGTATCGCGCTGAAGAATTTGCCTTCAACCCCAGCCAGGATCTGGCCGTCGGCAACCTGACCGGCTTTAACGCCAGCCCGCCCGTCAACGGCCGCTTCGACGTCTACGAAGCCTATGCCGAAGTGCTGGTGCCGCTGCTGAAGGACCTGCCCTTCGTCAAGTCGCTGGACCTGGAACTGGCCGGCCGCGTGTCGGACTACACCACCCAGCCCTCGCCGGTTGAAACCTACAAGGTGGCCGGCACTTGGAAGCCCTTCGACGATCTGTTGCTGCGCGCATCCTACAACAAGGCGATCCGCGCTCCGTCGGTCGGCGAACTGTACGCTCCGCAAAGCAACGGCTTCCCGACCGCGACCGACAACTGTTCGGCTCGCGCCGCGCCGAATGCAGCAACCCGCCAAGCCTGTATCAATTCGGGCGTGTCGGCGAGCGTCGTTGGTCTGATCAACGCCAACCAGCAGACCCAGACCCTGTCAGGCGGCAACCCGAACCTGGCGCCGGAAGAAGGCAAGACCATCACCTATGGCTTCGCCTACACCCCGTCGTGGCTGTCGAACTTCTCGATCACGGGTGACTACTTCTCGATCGAGATAACAGACGCCATCGCCAACTTCGGCGGCAGCGCTGCCAACGTCATGAACGTGTGCTACGGCGCGCTCGTCAACGGCAACCCAAGCTCGCCCTACTGCTCGGCCATCAACCGCCTGGCCAACGGCTCGATCGACTTCATCTCGCTGACGGCGCAAAACGTCGCGACGATCAAGACCGAGGGCTTTGATATTGGCGTGACCTACCGCACCACCCTGGAAGACCTCGGTCTGCCAGATTGGGGCTCGCTGTCCATCCGTTCGCTCTACACCAACACTTGGGAACGCACGACGACGCCGGATGAAATCTCGACGCCGATCAAGTGCGCCGACAAGTTCGGCACCCGTTGCGGCAATCCGACCCCGCGCCACAAGCTGCGGACGGCTGCGAACTGGAAGATGAACCAGTTCGGCCTGAACCTGGTGTGGAACCACCTGGACGACGTGAATGACGACTCGGTCAGCCGGTTCACGGTCGAACGTATCGGCGCGAAGAACTACTTCGATCTGTCAGCCGACTGGGAAGTCAGCGACAACGTCGCCTTCACCGGCGGCGTCAAGAACCTGACCCAGGAAGCCTATCCGATCTTGGGCGGCAATGCCTCGAACTCGAACAGTGGCTATCCGGCCACCTACGACGTACTGGGCCGGACGTTCTTCCTGAACGCCCGTCTGCGCTACTAAGACCTGACCTGGCCGGGCGTTTCGGCGCCTGGCCGGGAAAGCGCTGGAGAAGCAAGATCAGGCCCGTTCCGGTTCGTCCGGGACGGGCTTTTTCTTGCCTTGAATCCGGGAGGCAGAAAATCGTCCTGCATCGATTGCGCGGACGGCGGAATTCCGGTCTGGCTTGCTCAGACATCATGAGCCGGCGCGGATCGGCCACTGTTCTGGACGGGAAGCCTTTTCGATGACTCGACACAAAGTGACGGCTAGCGCGGCCCTGGCGCTGGTGATGGCTGTCAGCAGCGCAAACTTCGCCTTCGCCGAGATCACGCCGCCGGAAAAGGCCTTCGCCCAGCCGGTCGGTAGCGACTACTTCCTGGCCGACTACACCGCCTATGAAGCCTATCTGAAGACCCTGGCCGGCCAGTCGGACCGCATGAAGCTGGTCGATATCGGCCAGACAGAAGAAGGCCGCACCCAGTGGATGGCGATCGTCTCGTCACCCGCCAATCTGGCCAGGCTGGACCACTACCAGACCATCGCCCGCCGCCTGGCCAAGGCGCAGGGCGTCTCGCGCGACGAGGCCGTCAAACTGTCCGCAGAGGGCAAGGCCGTGGTCTGGATCGACGCGGGCATGCACGCCAACGAGACCGTGACCTCGCAGGGTCAGATCCAGGTCCTGCACAAGATGCTGACCCAGACCGATCCGGAGACGATGCGGCTGCTGGACGACGTCATCATCCTGTTCGCCCACGACAATCCGGACGGCATGGAGCTGATCTCCGACTGGTACATGCGCCAGGAAGACCCAAAAAAGCGCGAGTTCGGCTCGGTCCCGCGCCTGTACCAGAAGTATGTCGGCCACGATAACAACCGCGACAGCTTCATGGCGCAGATGGCCGAGACGACCAACGTCAACCGCCAGCTGTTTCGCGAGTGGTTCCCGCAGATCGTCTACAACCAGCACCAGACCGCGCCCAACGGCATGGTGGTGTTCGTGCCGCCGTTCCGCGACCCGGCCAATTACAATTACGACCCGCTGGTCATGACCACCCTGCAGGAGGTGGGCATGGCCATGCACAGCCGTCTGGTGGCCGAGGACAAGCCGGGATCGAGCGCCCGCAGCGCCGCCCCCTACTCCACTTGGCACAACGGGATGGAGCGCTCGATCGCCTATTTCCACAATTCGGTGGGCCTGCTGACCGAGATCACCGGCGGGCCAACGCCCATGCCGCTGAACCTGGTGCCCGACGCCCAGCTGCCCAGCAATGATCGGCCCATGCCCGCCCCGCCGCAGACGTGGCATTTGCAGCAAACCCTGGACTACCAGTGGAGCCTGAACCGCGCGGTGCTTGACTATGCCTCGCGCAATCGCGAGCGAATGCTGTTCAACATCTGGAAGATGGGCTCCAACGGCATCGCCAAGGGCAGCCAGGACAGCTGGACCCTGAGCCCCAGCAAGATCGACGCGCTGAAAGAAGCGGCCAAGGACAAGCCCTTCCAGGGTCGTGGCGGCTCGGTCGATCCGACACTCTACAAGACCGTGCTGCAGGCCCCAGAAAAGCGCGATCCGCGCGGCTTTATCCTGCCCGCCGACCAGGCCGACCTGCCCACCGTGGTCGCGTTCCTGAACGCCCTGATCAAGGCCGGCGTCGATGTCGAACAGGCCGACAGGGCCTTCACCGTGGCGGGCAGGACCTATCCGGCCGGCTCCTATGTGGTGAAGACCGCCCAAGCCTATCGCCCGCATGTGCTGGACATGTTCGAACCGCAGGATCACCCGCACGACACCGAATATCCCGGCGGCCCACCCAAGGCGCCCTACGATGTCACGGGCTACACCCTGGCCTATCAGATGGGGGTGAAGTTCGACCGCATACTCGACGGCTTTGAGGCGCCGACCACGCGCGTGCCCGACCTGATCACCGTCAAGCCCGGCGCGATCCGGGGCTCGGGCAAGGCGGGCTGGCTGATCAGCCATGAGACCAATAACAGCTTCACCCTGACCAACCGCCTTCTGAAGGCCGGGGCCAGCGTCCAGTGGCTGAAGGACGGGGCCAAGGCCGGAAAGGTCAGCTTCGGCCCCGGCGCCATCTGGGTGCCCGCCTCGCCTGCCGCCCAAGCCGTGCTGGTCGCCAGCGTCAAGGACCTGGGGATCGACGCCTGGGCGGTCGGCGCCAAGCCCGCCAGCGCCGCCCTGCCGCTCAAGCCCGTGCGGATCGGTCTGGTCGACGTCTATGGCGGCTCGATGCCGTCGGGCTGGAATCGCTGGATGTTCGAGAAGTTCGAGGCGCCCTTCCAGGTCGTATACCCGCAGCGCCTGGACGCCGGCGACCTGAACAAGGACTTCGACGTCCTGGTCTTCGCCGACGGCGTGTTCCCGGCGCCTGCGGGGGGGCCATTCCGCGCGGGTCGCGGAGGACCTCAGCCCAAGCCGGAAGATATTCCGGAAGAATACCGCGGCTGGCTGGGCCAGGTGACCGACGCCAGGACCTTGCCGCAGGTCGAGGCCTTCGCCAGGGCCGGCGGCACGGTCGTGGCCATCGGTGCCTCGACGCGCCTGGCCACCGCCCTGGGCGCGCCGGTCGATGTCGCCACCGCTCGACTAGAGAACGGCGAGCTCAAAGCCCTGCCTAACAAGGACCTCTATATTCCGGGTTCAGTGCTGCGCGCCCGGGTCGATAATCGCCAGCCCCTGGCCTATGGCCTGCCCGAACAGGTCGACCTGTTCTTCGACCGCAGCCCGACCTTCACCCTGAAGTCGGACGCGACGGGCGTATCGAGGGTCTCATGGTTCGACAGCGATACGCCGCTACGCAGCGGCTGGGCCGTGGGTCAGGAGAAGCTGAAGGGCTCGACCGCAATCCTTGATGTCGATGTGGGCCGAGGCAAGCTGTTCGCCATGGGGCCCGAGATCACCCAGCGCGCCCAGTCCTACGGGACCTTCAAGTTCCTGTTCAACGGCCTGCTCTATGGCCCGGCGATCGCCGCCACGCGCTAACCAAGGCGCGTGACGGACGTCTTGGTCCGTTCGTCACGCGCTGCGCTTGAACGGTGCCGCCGGGCAATGCTGGGCCAGGAACTCGCCGTGGCTGGACAGGGCGGCGACCTGGGCCCTCAGGATCGGCGCCGACTGGTCCAGCGTCTGCTGGATCACCGAATAGGGCGCGGCGTCGACCATCTGCTGATAGCGATCGGGACGGACGCCCATCCCCTCCATGACCGACTGCCAGCTTGGCGCGCGGAACATGTCGTCGACACCGTCGCGCAGAACGCCGCTGGACTTGAACAACTCCATTCGCTCGCGCAGGCTCTCGGGTGGTGTGAGCTTCTGGTAGTCGCGCCAGAACGGCGTGTCGTCGCGCTTCGTGGTGCAATAGTGCAGCACGATGAAGTCTCGGATCTCCTCGTAGTCCATTGTCATGCGGCGGTTATACTCGGTCGCCAGACGGGGATCGAAAGACTTGTCCGGGAAATAGCGCAACAGGAAATCCATGCCGCGATAGATCAGGTGCAGGGCGGTGGATTCCAGGGGTTCGATAAAGCCGCCAGCTAGCCCGATGGCCACGACGTTGTTGCGGAACAGCCGCTTTCGCATGCCGGTCTTGAACGGAATGATGTTGGGCCCCAGCAGCACATCGCCTTCGATCTGGCTGAGCAGAGTGGTGGTGGCTTCGTCCTCGCTGATGTACTGGCTGCAGAATACATAACCATTGCCCGCCCGATGCTGCAGCGGAATCCGCCAGCGCCAGCCGGCGTCTTGTGCCTGGGCCAGGGTATAGGGATGCGGATCCTTGACGTTCTCGGTCTGGGCGACGACGGCGCGATCGCACATCAGAACGTCCGACCAGTCCCGGTACTCCTCGTCCAGTGTCTTGCCGATCAGCAGCGCCCTGAAGCCCGAGCAGTCGATGAACAGATCGCCTGAAACCTCGCTGCCGTTTTTCATGATCACCTTCTCGACGAAGCCGTCGGGACGGGAGACCACATCGGTGACGATGCCCTCGGTGCGCTTGACGCCCCGGGTCTCGGCGAAGTCGCGCAGGTATTGGGCCACCAGCTTGGCGTCGATATGCAGCGCATAGCTGGCGCCGCTGAGCAGGCTCTTCTGGGCGCGGAACGGCGGGATGAACTTGCACTGGTCGGCCATCACCGTGGCCGGGGCGAAATCCTGCAGGTTCGACGGATGGCCATTGGCCTTGGCCCGCAGCCAGCATTGGTAGAACTCGTGCCGGCCGATGGGGCCGCCGATCTGGCCGAAGGGGTGGTAGTAGGTCTCGCCCTTGTTCCGCCAGTTCTCGAAGCGGATGGCCAGCTTGAAGCTGGCCTGGGTCTTCTGGATGAAGTCCTGCTCGTCGATCCCAAGGCTGCGGATCAACTGCAGGAACGGCGGGATGGTCGATTCCCCTACGCCAATCGTGCCGATCTCTTCAGACTCGATCAGTTCCACCTCGACGCCGGTCTTGTGGAAGTAATGGCTGGCCATGGCCGCACAAATCCAGCCGGCGCTGCCGCCGCCGACGATCACGACCTTGCGGATCCCATTCTGATTGGTGTCCTGCATGTCCGTCCCTACTCGTTTCTTGTCGCTTACTGCGCGGCGATAGGCGCGGGTCGCGCGTAGTTTTCCAGGAAGTCGCCGTGCCTGGGCGCGGCGTCGACGGCGGCCTTCACGGCCTTGCGCATCTCGGCCATGCCACGCCGCAACGACTCGATGTCCAGGCCCTCAATGCTGGGATCCCAGGTCTTGGGCAGGATGTCGAAGCCCGTATAGATCGCCAGCCAGCTGGCCGGCTGGAACATTTCCCAGCGATAGCGGATGAAATGCCCGCGCTCGCGGAACAGCTCGATCTTGTGCCGGAGGGTGTCTGGAACGACCACGGCCTGACAGTCGCGCCAGAACGCCGTGTCGTCGCGCTGATTGGCCTTGTAGTGCAGGATGATGAAGTCGCGGACGCGCTCCATCTCCAGCTTCGACATGTCATTGAACTCGTCGATCACGCCCTGATTGAAGGTCCGGTCCGGGAAGAGCTGCTTGATCTTCTCGATGCCGGTCTCAATCAGGGCGATGCTCGTACTCTCCAGCGGCTCAAGGAATCCCGCCGCCAGGCCCAGGGCGACGCAGTTCCTGTTCCAGGCCTTGAGGCGGCGGCCCGGTGTGAAACGGATTTGACGCGGCTCGTGCAGCAGCCGACCAGGCACGGCGGCCTTCAGCTCCATCATCGCGTCGTCATCGCTGATGTGGCGGCTGGAATAGACGTAGCCATTGCCATAGCGGTGCTGCAGCGGGATACGCCAGCGCCAGCCGGCGCTTTGGGCCGTGACGTCAGTATAAGGCGGCGGCTCTCCAGCGCCCTCGCTCTGCACGGCCAGGGCGCGGTCACACAGCAGCCACGGGCTCCAGTCCTCGTAGCCGGTGTGCAAGGCCTCCTCGATCAGTAGGCCGCGAAAGCCCGAACAGTCGATGAAGAGCTCGCCCTCGACAGTCGAGCCATTGTCGAGATCGACCGAGGCGATAAAGCCGTCCTCAGCCCGCAGGTTGACCTTGGTGATCTTCGCGTCGATGCGCTGAACACCGGCGGTCTCGGCGACCTGTCGCATCAGGCCGGCAAACAGACTGGCGTCGAAATGCAGGGCCCAGTCGAAGACCGACAGGCTGGACGGCGGATTGCGCGACGGCTGGGTAAACTTGCCACCCTTGGCCAGCGAGGCACCCAGGGAATACTCGCCGATCCCGGCGGTCTCGCCCAGCGCCTTTAGCCGCAGCCAGTAATTGTGGAAGGGCACGCCCCGCAGGTCCTGACCAAACAGGCCGAACGGATGGATGAACGACGAGCCGGGCTTTAACCAGTCATTGAACCGGATGCCCAGCTTGCAGGTGGCCCCCGTGGCCCGCATCACATCCAGGTCGCCAAGGCCCAGGTTCTGGTAGAAGTTTCGGATCGTCGGAATGGTCGCTTCGCCGACGCCGACCGTGCCGATTTCAGAGCTTTCGATCAGGGTGATCTGCAGGGGCGAGCCCTGGAAATGACGCTGCAGACTGGCCGCCGCCATCCAGCCGGCCGTGCCGCCGCCAACGATCACGACGCTGCGAAGACGGTTGTCAGTCATGGGCTGGTCCAAAACGCCCTCCCAAAGCGCGTTCAGATAGATCCGGCGGATTTCTAGGCTATCGCCTGACATCCGTCTCGGACAGGTCCGCCTCCAAAAAAGAGCCGCCGTGACAGGGGAGTCACGGCGGCTGCAGGAGGTGAGCCTAAAGTTTACCAGCGCGCCCGAAGGCCGACGGTGTAGCGGGGTTCGAACTCGTTCTGGTGATCGTACTGGGTCTTACCCTTAGCGAACTGCAGGTAATAATCCTCGATCTCACCGGTCACGTTCGAACCGTTGAAGTAAACCGTGACGTTCTCACGCACGTTGTAGCTGACGTTGACGTCCACATAGCCGGTCTTGTCCTGGAAGATCGGAATGACGCGATTGCCGCCGCCATTCATCGTTCCGGACAGACGTTCAGTGCGATAGTTGTAGGCGACGCGCGCCTGCAGCTTGTCGTCCTGATACCAGCCGACCAGATTGAACTGGTGCTTGGAGTTGTCGAAGAACGGGAGCTTTTCGCCCGCCAGATCCAGACGCTTCTCCTCGCTGGGCGAGTAGGTGTAGTTGCTGTCCAGGCCGAAGTTGGACAGCAGACCGGCGTCCGGCAGGATGTCGCTCATCGCCAGCTTGGCGCCGATTTCCAGACCCTCGACCTCACCGCCATCGCCTTGCAGGGGAAGCGAGACCACGACATCGCGGCGGATGACGCCGTCCTGGTCGGGGAACCGCCCGGTGGTCGTGCCGCCGGTCACGAAGCTGTCGATCTTCAGCTTGAAGGCCGAGATGTTCAGCATCGAGGCGCGACCGAAATAGTACTCGATGGCGCCGTCGAAGTTCTGCGACCGCCACGGATCCAGGTTCGGGTTGCCCGATGAACTGGCGCCGGTGACGCAGCGAACGTTAGGCAGCGCCGCGCCGCAGTCAGACGTAAAGATCGACAGACCGCCGCCGTAGTTGCCCAGATCAAGCGGTTGCATGGTCTTGGAGTAGGCCGCGCGGAACTTGAGGTGCTCGCCCAGGTCGTAGGTCAGGTTCACCGACGGGAGCCAGTCCGTGTACTTGCGCTTGGTGACCGTGTCGCCCGCGTCGGCATTGGTGTCGCCGTAGTTGCGGACGTCGCCGGTGAGGTTCTGCTTCACCGTCAGTTCGGTCTCGATGACGCGCAGGCCGACATTGCCCGACAGGCTGCCCAACTCGAAGTTGGCCGCGCCGAACGCGCTCTGCTCGCCCAGGCTGACATCATAGGTCTGACCGGGAATCTGAACGCGGATGGCGCCGCCGAAGACCTTCTTGTGGAAGGCTTCCGCATCGTCGAAGTCGCGCGGATCGATCGCCCAGAAGCCCGGAATGCCGGCAGTCACGCCACCCAGGTCATCGACCCAGACGGTGTTGTTGTAGGTGTCCAGGCGAGTCGGGGCGTTGACCGTATAGCCTTGGAACACCTGCAGGCCGGTGACGGCATCGCGGACGAACTCGCCAGCCTGGCACTGGTTCTGGCTCATGACGACGTCGATGGCCTTCCACTGGGCCTCGCAACCGCCGGCAGGAACGCGCGAGCCATTGGCCTGAACTGCGCCCGGTGAACCGCCATAGAACCCGGAGAACAGGTGGAACTGCTCGACCGAGACGGAGCGCTCGCTCTGGCGAACGCCGGCGTCGATCTTGGTGATGAACCCCAGGAACTTGTCATCGAACTCATAGTGACCGTCGGCGCGGAACACGTTCATGTCCGACTCGACTTCGTTGTTGCCTTCCGAAGAGAAGGCCCCGATCGCATAGCTGTCCTTGTTGGCCATGTAGTCTTTGAGGGTCTTGCCCGCGCCCAGGCCGCCCGCGAGCGGCTTGTCGAAGCCCGACCACACCGCCTTGTCGCCGCCGATGTTGTAGTGCAGCTGCGGATTGGCACCGTAGCCCAGCGGGTTCGGATCCAGGTAGCAACCGCCGGCGCTGCCCGCGACAGCGTTGGTGCGACGCGTGACCGGGAACTTGTCGCAGATGGCCTTGGGATAGAAGGTGCCGCGGGTCCGGTCGGCGCCATCGCGGAACAGATTGAACCGTCCGTCGGCATACCGCCAGTTGCTCAGGTCGCCCTGCGCCTGGCCGTTCATGCTCAACCGTTCGCCATCAGCGCGGATAGCGCGGGTTTCGAACGTAAAGGGACCGCCGTTGTCGTAGTTCAGTTCCAGATTGTAGTTCTTGGTCTTCGACTTGGTGGTGCGGTTGACGGTGAAGGAATTGATCCACCAGGCGTCGATGTCATATTCGTCGACGGCCAGCCACGGACGGCCGTTGCCGCCTGCGGTCGGGCTGTTAACGCCGGTGGCTTCGGACGCGGTAGGCCGCGTCCAGTTACCAAAGGCGCCGCCGTCCCAGCGGTTGGAGATGTTGATGCCGACAGCGCGGTTGTACTCTTCGAGTTCCGCGTAGAAGCCCTCGGCGATCAGGGTGAAGCCTTCGCCCAGATCAGCCTCGAAGGCGACATTGACGCCCAGGCGATCGCGCTCGACCACGCGGTTGAAGCTTTCGAAGCCGTGCGGCGAAACGAAGTTGTTCGGATTGCCGCCGCCCCAGTCGTTGTTGCCCGACAGGCCGACAGTGCCCGAATAGTTGTTGCCCAGGTTCGACTTGCTCTTGGCGGCCGACACCATCAGGCCGACACGGTCATTGCGCCAGTTGAGGACACCGTTGACCAGATAATCGTTTTCCTTGGTGCGCTCGCCGCGCTGGGCTTCTGCGCCGCCGGCGAAGGTCAGGCCTTCGGGCAGCTGGAACGGGCGGCGGGTACGCAGGTCGATGGTGCCCGAGATGCCCGACAGGGCGTTCTTGGGATCGGTCGACTTGTAGACCAGCACCTGGTTCATCAACTGCGAGGGCACGTCCAGCAGGTTCGGCTGGGCCGAGCCCATGTTGCCGGCGCTGAGATACTGTTCGCCGTTCAGCAGGGTCACGACCTGGGCCAGACCGCGGATATTGACCGTGGCGCCTTCGCCGGCATTGCGCTGGATCTGAATGCCCGAGATGCGCTGCAGCGAGTCGGCGATGGTGACGTCAGGCAGCTTGCCGATGTCTTCGGCCGAGATGGCGTCGACGATCGAAGCTTGCGTGCGCTTGACGTCCACCGACTTGATCTGAGATCCGCGGACCCCCGTGACGACCACTTCTTCAACTGTGGTGTCGGCCCCGGCGGTCTGGGCGAATGCGCCGGTGGTCAGAGCCACCTGCGAGGCACCGGCCAGCAAGACCACCGCCAGACCGCGCGTAAGCACGGCTTTCCTATGTTGATTAGTCAAATTCCTCGCTCCCCAACTAAACGTTTTTATGATCGTTCGCTCCGTTCCCGGGCGCGCCGTCTACGCGACGCACTCCAGAACCGATTGAGCGCCTTAAGGCCCGGTGAACCGCTTGTCCGCGATGTCCGTTCTTGACGGCGACCCCCAGCGCCCGGGCTGTCGATTCCGACCCAACGCCGTTATCGGTTGAGACCAACATCTCTAAATGTCCCGACCAAGTCAACAAGAATGTCAACGTTGTCATTCCCGCCGCACAAGGCCTTTGGCTGCTGCAGGAGAGACTGGTCAAACGTGGCGTCACCTGGAAAATTGTCGCGCCATCAGGCCATTCATCGCAACTATCCGCAGAAATTCGCCGATTTGACCTGCTCAGCGACGCCTCTCGGCCCTTCTGGCGCACCCATGATAACGCTCCCACGATTCAGCGACGAGAGCAGCCACAACGTCAAATCCGCCCTGGACCAAGCCTAATGGGTCGGAGATGCCGCTAATCTATGCCCCATAAATGTCCTGCAAAATGACTTTATTTTGGCCACACTTTGTCCCGATGCATGACAAGTCGGACACCGTCAGCTATGGCTTGCATGACGCGTCGCCTTGCCCTCGCCACCTTCACCGTGGTGGAGTCCGGTCAGTAAGAACGCGCAACCGGGTGTAGAAACGCAATGGCGACGATCCACGATGTGGCCGAACGGGCGGATGTCTCGCCAAAGACGGTCTCTCGCGTGCTCAATGATCATGAGAGCGTCAGCGCCAAGACGCGCGACCGCGTTCGCACGGCCATGCTGGATCTCGGTTACCAGCCCAGCGCGGTCGCTCGCAGCTTGCGCTCGAACAGCTCGTCCTCGGTGGGGGTGCTGATGGGCGATCCCAGCGGCGGCTACCACACCAAGATGCACCATGCCCTGCTGCTGGCCTGCGTCGAAACTGGACGCCACCTGACCGTCGACCTGTTCGACGGCCCGGTCGCCGGCTGGCAGGACCGCATCCGCGCCTTTGTCGCCGACGGCGGCGTGCGGGAGATGATCCTGCTGCCGCCCGAATGCGATTTTGGCCCGCTGAAGGAACTGATGCGCGCGCTTGAAGTCCGCTGCGTGCTGATCTCGCCAACCAGCCCCGACCCCTTCTTTCCCGCCATCTCGATGGACGATCGCGCGGCCGCCCGCGAGGTGGTCGAGCACCTGTTCAGCCAGGGCCACAACCGGATCGGCCACATCTCGGGCCACCCTGACCACGCCGCCAGCACCCATCGCCGCAACGGCTTCTTCGAGGCCTATGCCGCCCGAGGCCTGCCGCGTCCCGTCCCGGAACTGATTGCCGACGGCGAGTTCACCTTCAAGACCGGCGCGGAGGCGGCCAAGGCACTGCTGGACATCGACGAGCCGCCGACCGCGATCTTCGCCGCCAATGACGACATGGCCGCCGCCACCTGCATGGAGGCCCAGCGTCGCGGGCTGCGCATTCCAGACGATCTCTCGGTAGTCGGCTTCGACGACGCGCCGATCGCCGCCGTGATCTGGCCGACCCTGACCACCATTCGCCAGCCCTTCGAACAGATGGCGCTGCGAGCCCTGCAGACCTTCCGCGCTTGGAACGCCAACGAGCTCGCCGGCAAGGCCGCCGCGCCGTTCCTGGCCCAGCACAGCCTGATCATACGCGAATCGACAGGCCCCGCCCGCAGCGGCGGGCCGCCGAAGCAAAAGACCTGACCCCTTCGCCGCCGAGCCGATAACGGCCGGTGGCCCAGACAGATGAATACGGAGGAAACATGAACCGGCAGACATTCCAGGGCCTGGCCCTGGCGCTGATGATCGGCGCGTCCGCGACCGCGCTGAACGCCCAGGCCCAGGCGGCGACTCCGGCGAGCACCGCCGCCCAGCCCTGGCTCAACCCCAAGCTTGATCCCGACACCCGCGCCGACCTGGTCGTCAAGGCCATGACCCAGGACGAGAAGCTGACCCTGGTGTTCGGCTATTTCGGCGCCGACATGAAGCCGAAGTACACGCGCATCGAAGGCTCCCTGCCCGGCTCGGCCGGTTACGTGAAGGGCATCCCGCGCCTGGGCATCCCCGAGCAGTGGGAGACCGACGCCGGCATCGGCGTAGCCACCCAGGGCAGCGCCAAGGAATTCCGCGAACGCACCGCCCTGCCCTCGGGCATGGCCACCACCGCCACCTGGAATCCCGACCTGGCCTTCAAGGGCGGCGCGATGATCGGATCCGAGGCCCGCAATTCCGGCTTCAACGTCATGCTGGCCGGCGGCGTCAATCTGGTTCGCGAGCCCCGCAACGGCCGCAACTTCGAATATGGCGGCGAGGATCCGCTGCTGGCCGGCACGATGGTGGCCGCCCAGATCAAGGGCATCCAGTCCAACAACATCGTCTCGACGATCAAGCACTACGCCCTGAACAATCAGGAGACCGGCCGCTTCATCCTCAGCGCCAATATCGACGAGACCTCGGCCCGGATGTCGGACCTTCTGGCCTTCCAGTTCGCCATCGAGCAGTCCGACCCGCAGTCGGTGATGTGCGCCTATAACCGCGTCAACAGCGTCTATGCCTGCGAGAGCGACTGGCTGCTCAACACGGTCCTGAAGAAGGACTGGGGCTTCAAGGGCTATGTGATGAGCGACTGGGGCGCGGTGCATTCCGGCTCCAAGGCGGTCAATGCCGGCCTCGACCAGCAGTCGGCCGGCGACGCCTTCGACAAGCAGAACTTCCTGGGCTCGGTGCTCAAGGCCGACCTGGCCAGCGGCGCCGTCAGTGGCGCGCGTCTGGACGACATGGCCCGCCGCATCACCCGCGCCCTGTTCGCCAGCGGCGCGGTCGATCACCCGGTCAAGATCGCCCCGATCGATCTGGCGGCCAACGGCAGGATCAGCCAGGCCGACGCTGAGGAAGGCATGGTCCTGCTGAAGAACCAGGGTGGACTTCTGCCCCTGGCCAAGACCGCAAAAACCATCGCGGTGTTCGGCGCCCATGCCGATGTCGGCGTGCTGTCGGGCGGCGGCTCCTCGCAGGTCTATCCGGCCGGCGGTCGCGCCGTGCAGGGCCTGCTGCCCGCCACCTGGCCCGGTCCGGTGATCTACTATCCCTCCTCGCCGCTGAAGGCGCTGCAGGCCCGCTTCCCGAACGCCAAGATCACCTTCGCCGATGGCAAGGACCTGGCCGCCGCCGCCAAGCTGGCCGCCGCCAGCGACCTGGCCATCGTCTTCGCCGACCAGTGGACCACCGAGTCGGAAGACGTCTGGACCCTGAACCTGCCCAACAATCAGGACGCCACCATCGCCGCCGTCGCCAAGGCCAATGCCAAGACGGTGGTCGTGCTGGAGACCGGCGGCCCCGTGGTCATGCCCTGGCTAAACGACGTCGGCGCCGTGCTGCAGGCCTGGTTCCCCGGCACGAACGGCGGCGAGGCCATCGCCCGCGTGCTGACCGGCGAGGTCGACGCCTCGGGCCGCCTGCCCGTGACCTTCCCCCGCGACGTCGCCCAACTGCCCCGTCCCAAGCTGGACGGTGATCCCAAGACGCCCGACGTCCTGTTCGACGTCGACTACAGCATCGAAGGCGCGGCGGTCGGCTACAAGTGGTTCGACCTCAAGAAGCACGAACCGCTGTTCCCGTTCGGCTACGGCCTGTCCTACACCCAGTTCGCCTATTCGAACCTCAAGGTGTCTGACGCCAACGGCGTCCTGACCGTCAGCTTCGACGTCAGGAATGTCGGCGCGCGGACCGGCAAGGACGTGCCGCAGGTCTATGTCGCGCCCAAGGCCGGCGCCAATGGGGCGTCTTGGGAAGCGCCCCAGCGCCTGGGCGGCTTCAGGAAGGTCGAGCTCGCGCCCGGGGCCAGCACCTCGGTGACGGTGACGGTCGACCCGCGCCTGCTGTCGACCTGGGACGGCAAGGCCAACGGCTGGTCGATCGCGGCGGGCGACTATGCGGTCTCGGTCGGGGCCTCCTCGCGCGCCCAGTCCCTGACCTCGACCGTATCGCTCAAGGCCCAGGCCCTGCCGGTCTCGCCGCTGGCGAAGTAGGCGGGGTCACCCCCCTGCGTCACTTGCTCTCTTCTCCCTTCCCCCCTTTGATGGGGGAAGGGAGAAGACACGGGCTCTCTGCCTCACGCGGCATCAGCCACTGAAGGGGTTGGGGAGGCGCGAAGCGGCCGGGGCGAACCCGGATGACCGTGATGTGTGTTTTGCGTTTCGGCTCGACCTGTCCGCTTCGCAGAAGCTGTTCTTGCGTG
>JANOSS010000060.1:0-25980 GCA_031415995.1 Caulobacter sp.
CCCCCCCCCCCCAGACCAAGCCTGCCCGCCGCGGCCCCCCCACCCCCCCGGGGGGGCGGCGCGCCGCCCCGCCCCGCCGCCCCCCCAGCTCGGCCGATATCCAGCTAGCCCCCTCAGTCGCTCCGCGACAGCTCCCCCAGAGGGGGAGCATCTACCTTTCCCACACGGCAAGCTTCGCTTTGGCGTCGTTCTCAGCCTAACCTCCCCGGACAATCAAAACGTCCGGGGAGGGACGCTCCATGAATACGATGATCGCGCCGGTTATGGCGCTGGTGGCCTGGTCGCTGGTGATCTGGCTGTGGATGTATGTCCGCCGCATCCCGGCCATGGCCAAGGCCGGCGTCAAGCCGCAGGATGCTGCGCATCCGGGTTCGCTGGACGTGCTGCCCGCTGGCCCGCGTCAGGCGGCCGCCAATTACAATCACCTGATGGAACAGCCGACCATCTTCTACGCCGCAGCCCTGGCGATCGCGGTGGCCGGGCATGGTGACGATCTGGCGATGAAGCTGGCCTGGGCCTATGTCGCGCTGCGGGTGCTGCACAGCCTGGTGCAGGTGACGGTGAACGTCGTGAACCTGCGGTTCCTGCTGTTCTCGACCTCGACGATCACCCTGGCGGTGATGGTTGTGCGGGAGCTGATGAAGATCTGGGGCTAGCCTATCGATCCTCCTCCTCTGGGGGAGGTGGCCCAGAGGGCCGGAGGGGGCTACTCGGCTTAGGCCGCATTAGCCCCCTCAGTCGGCTTTGCCGACAGCTCCCCCAGAGGGGAAGCATCTACGGGCTCAGACCGCGTCCAGCCCGATGTCCAGAACCGGGGCCGAGTGCGTCAGGGCCCCGACGCTGATCACGTCGACGCCCGTCTGCGCGATGGCCCGGACGGTGGTCAGGTTCACGCCGCCCGAGGCCTCCAGCACCGCCCGGCCCTTGGCCAGCGATACGGCCGTGCGCAGGTCGTCCAGGCTGAAATTGTCCAGCATCACCACGTCGGGGCCGTGCTTCAACGCGTCTTCCAGCTGGTCCAGGCCATCGACCTCGACCTCGACCTTGACCAGATGCCCGGCGAAGGCCCGGGCCCGGCGGACGGCTTCGCAGACCCCGCCGCAGGCGGCGACGTGGTTGTCCTTGATCAGGATGGCGTCATCCAGGCCAAAGCGGTGGTTGATCCCGCCGCCGCAGCGCACGGCGTACTTTTCCAGCGCCCGCAGGCCCGGCGTGGTCTTGCGGGTGTCGACGATGGCCGCGCCCGTGCCCTCGACCAGGCGTACATAGGCGCGGGTCAGGGTGGCGATGCCCGAAAGGCGCCCCAGCAGGTTCAGCCCGGTTCGCTCGGCCGCCAGTACGGCGCGGGCCTTGCCATCGGCGCGGGCCAGAACCGTGCCCGGCGTGCAGTCGGCCCCGTCGGGCGTGACGATCTCGAAGCTGGCCGTCGGGTCCATCGCCGCCAGGGCCAGGCGCGCGCAGGACAGCCCCGCGACCCGGCCATCCTGCCGGGCCGCGAACACCACCGACAGCCGCGCGTCGGCGTCGACACAGGCCTGGGCGGTGATGTCGCCGGCCCGGCCGAGATCCTCGGCCAGGGCGATGTCGATGATCGGGCGGACGAGCAGGTCAGGAAGCGGAGACAGGGTCATTCGGCGGCGTAACGGACGGGGCGGCCCGTTTCCAGTTCCTCAAGCGTGACGAAGGCGCGCTGCGGCGCGGCGGTGGCCGGGAAGTCGGCGCGGAAATGACCGCCCCGGCTTTCCTCGCGCGCCAGGGCGGCGGCGACGATCAGGCGTGCGGCGACGACTGTGGGGCACGGGCCATAGGCGGGTTCCAGGGCCTCGATCTGGTCCAGAAGTCGGGTCAGGCCCGCAGCGTCGCGGATCACGCCGGCGTCGCGGCTCATGGCCTTGCGCAGGGTCTGCAGGACATTGGCGGGCAGGTCGGGCGTCGGGATCAGCGAGACGGGCTGGCCGGCGGCATGATGCTCTTTCGCCGCCGCGCGGCCGGCGCGGGCCCCGAACACGGCGGCTTCCAGCAGGCTGTTGGAGGCCAGGCGATTGGCGCCATGCACGCCGGTGGCGGCGCATTCGCCGGCGGCATAGAGGCCGGGCAGGGAAGTTTGACCGTCCAGGTCCGTGGCCACCCCGCCCATGTGATAGTGCACGGCTGGAACCACCGGGATCATGGCGCGGCGCGGATCGACGCCGCCGCTCATGCAGGCTTCGAACACGGCCGGGAATTCCTTGGGGAAGTGGCCGCCGACCACGACCGTGGCGTCGAGGAAGGCGCCTCGGCCGGCCTCGCGCTCGGCATGGATGGCGCGGGCCACCACGTCGCGCGGGGCCAGTTCCCGGGCCGGATGATAGTCGGCCATGAAGGCGCGAGCGTCTGCATTGCGCAGGATTGCGCCTTCGCCGCGCAGGGCCTCGGTGGCCAGCGGAGCGGGGTCGCGGCCGATGTCGATGGCCGTAGGGTGGAACTGCACGAACTCGGCATCGGCGACCACCGCGCCGGCGAGCGCCGCCAGGCCCAGGCCTTCGCCGCGCACCTCGGCGGGTGTGGTGGTGACGGCATAGAGGCCGCCCACGCCGCCCGTGGCCAGGATCACGGCGGGGCTCAGGATCTCGACCAGCTTGCCGTCGATCTCGGCGAGCACACCCACGACACGACCGGTCGCGTCCTGCAGCAGGCGGCGGGCGCGGGCCTTCTCGCGCACCGCGATGGCGGGCGCGGCGCGGACGGCAGCGATGACGGCGGCCATGATCGCCGCCCCGGCCCCGTCGCCGCCCACCCGGGCGACGCGGGCCTTGGAGTGGGCCGCTTCCAGGCTCAGCGTGAAGTCGCCGTCCTTGGTGTCAAAAGGCGCGCCGAGCGCGGCCAGCAGGCGAACGGCGTCGGGGCCTTCGCGAGTCAGCAGGTCGACGGCCTCAGCGTCGCAGAGACCCGCGCCCGCAGCGGCCGTGTCTGCCGCGTGCAGGGCCGGGGTGTCGTCAGCCGACAGGGCCGCCGCCATGCCGCCCTGCGCCCAGGCGCTGGAGCAGCCGGTCGCCAGCGGCGTCGGCGACAGCACCAGGGCGCGCTTGGCCGCGAGTGCGGCGGTGAGGCCCGCGAGGCCGGCCCCGAGGATCACGGGACCGTCGAAAATCACACGGTCGGTCATCTCAAACTCCACAACCCGTCCCGTTCAAACGGACTAGATCAGCTCCACGTCCACGTGATGGCGAGCCTTCACGAGGTCGTAGCGGGCGGGGATCAGCGGCGGGGGCAGGTCGATCATCCGCTGCACGGCCAGGCGCGCGGCCGAGGCGATGGCGGGATCCACCGTCACCTCGTACTGGTCGTGGACCAGGGCGTCGTAGATGTTCTGCAGGGTGATCCGCTTCATGTGCGGGCACAGGTTGCAGGGCTTGATGAAGTCGGTGTCGGGCGCGTCGGCCTCGACATTGCCGGCCATCGAGCACTCGGTGATCAGGATCACCTGTTTCGGCTTCCGCTGGATGACATAGTCGTTCATCGCGGCTGTCGAGCCGGCAAAGTCGGACTCTTCCAGGATCTCGGCCGGGCACTCGGGGTGGGCCAGGATTTCGGCACCGGGATAGCTTTCGCGCAGGTCCAGGATGTCCTGGCGGGTGAAGCGCTCGTGCACTTCGCAGCGGCCCTGCCAGGCGATGATCTTGACGTCGGTCTGGCGCGCCACATTGCGGGCCAGGAACTCGTCGGGGATCAGGATGACCTTGTCGGTCCCCCACTCGCGCGCCGCCCACTCCACCACCTGCACGGCGTTGGCGCTGGTGCAGCAGATGTCGGTCTCGGCCTTCACGTCGGCGGTGGTGTTGACATAGGTGACCACCGGCACGCCCGGATAGCGGGCCTTGATCATCCGCACATCGGCGCCGGTAATCGATGACGCCAGCGAGCAGCCCGCCAGCAGGTCGGGGATCAGTACGCGCTTGTCGGGTGCCAGCACCTTGCTGGTCTCGGCCATGAAGTGCACGCCGGCCTGGACGATTATCGCCGCGTCGCACTTGGCGGCCTCGCGGGCCAGGGCCAGGCTGTCGCCGACGAAATCGCCCACGCCGTGGAAGATCTCGGTGGTCATGTAGTTGTGGGCCAGGATGACCGCGTTCTTCTCGCGTTTCAGCCGGTTGATCTCAGCAATCAGGGGCGCGTGCAGCCGCCACTCCATCGGAGTGACGTGGTTCTTCACCTTGTCCCAGATCTTCGAGGTTTGAGCCTCGACATCGGCAGTGAAATCCAGGGCGGCAAAACCGTCGGCCATCAGATTCTCCGTTATGCTCAAACTGAGCATTTCCAGGGTCTCAAAAAACGCCGGAGCAGGATGAACCGTTCCGACGCTCGGCTTATGCTGAAATTGAGCATAAGTGACGGACGACATATAGACCTTTGTGATGGGAATGCAAAGGGCTGACGAGGGAACCGAGGTTCACACTTGGGACCGTCACGCGACAGGTGTCCGCTGGTCTACGCCTCTCGCAGCTCCAGCATCGTGAGCGGCGCAAGCCCCCGCTCGATGCGGACCAGGTCCAGAACGCCGACGATCTGTTGTGATCGCCAGTGGCTCAGGAAATAGACTATCGGCCCCAGGCTGGCCCCCGCGCCGAACTGTATGGCCATATCGGGATGGGCGCTGATGAAGCTCATGACGCTGGCACCGGCCAGTTCGGCCAGCAGGGCCATGATGGAAAACGGGATGGTCAGATATCCGATGATGACCGCCCTCAGTATCTGATCCTGGCGCCGCGCATTCAGGCCGGCCAGTGCGGACAGCGCGTCGAATAGAGCGTCATCCACGTCCTTCAACAGCTCGAAGGTCTTTAGCGTCGAAGGATTCTTTCGAAAGCCGCTGACGAAATCGACGCCCGAATAGCCCCAGGCACCCGGCGTGAAGACGCTTGACGGGATCAGGCTCCAGACCGGGAACAGGGTCCGCACGCTGTTCCACAGAGTCCAGACATCGCCGCGCGCCGCGCGTGCGGTTTCGCCCGATTGTATCTTCGCCATCAGTGGCCCCCGCCTCGCCCGTTTCCGGAATCCCTGTTCGACTAGATAGGCGCTGATGGCAAGTCGCGCCCCGCCCGCGCCTCGGTCAGCACCCTGGCCAGGCTGTCCAGCGAGAACGGCTTGCTCAGGAACGGCCAGGCGCCGGCCTGGGCGCGGCCCTGTTCGCCGCCCGTATAGCCTGAGCAAAGCACCACTGGCAGCCCGGGTCGCACCTGCGCCAGGTGCTCGGCCAGATCCACGCCGCTGCGGCCGCCGGGCATGATCACGTCGCTGAGCACCAGATCGATGGCGGCGTCCTGCTCAAGGCGCTCCAGCGCTTCGTCCACGCCGCCCGCTCGGATCACCGTATGGCCCAGATCCTGGAGCATGGCGTCGACCAGCTCGGCCACCTGGAGGTCATCCTCGACCAGCAGCACCCGCGACGGAACCTGTCCGGCCACAGGGTCGACGAGGGTTCCCCCGACGGCCATATCGGCCGCCTCGGCGATGGGCAGCAGCATGGCCACGGTCGCGCCCTGGCCGGGCCGGGTCTCGATATCCACCGAGCCGCCGCTCTGGCGGGCGAAGCCATAGACCTGCGACAGGCCAAGGCCCGTCCCTTCGCCGGGCGGCTTGGTGGTGTAGAAGGGTTCGATGGCCCGGGCGGCGGTCTCGGCGTCCATGCCAGAGCCGGTGTCGCGCACCGCGACGCGCAGATACTGGCCCGGGCCAGCGTCGCCGACCGCCTGGGTCAGGGTGACGGGCCGCGTCTCTATGGTCACTTCGCCGCCGGCCGGGGTCGCGTCGCGGGCGTTGACCACCAGGTTCAGCAGGGCCGCCTCGAACTGGCCGGAATCGACCAGGGCGTTACGCACGCCGCCGCCCAGCCGCAGGTGAAAGCCGTAGGCGTCGCCCAGGGCGCGGCGCAGCAGGCCCTCGCTCTCTGCGATCAGGCGGTCGATCCGGCAGACCTCGGGGCGCAGCGGCTGGCGACGAGCGAAAGCCAGCAGGTGCTGGGTCAGCTTCTCGCCGCGCCTGGCAGCGGCCATGGCGGCGGCGATCATCCGCTGGCGGCGGGCCTCGTCGTCGGGATTGCGGTCAACCACGTCCAGTGCGCCGATGATCACGGTCAGAAGGTTGTTGAAGTCATGGGCCACCCCGCCGGTCAGCTGGCCGATGGCCTCCAGCTTCTGCGACTGGAACAGCGCGGCCTGGGCGGCGTTGCGCTCGGCGACGGCGGCCTGCACCCGCTCGGCCAGCAGTTCGTTGACCCCCGCCAGATCAGCCTCGGCTTGCTTGGCGTCGGTGATGTCAAAGGCGATGCCGATGAAGCCGTCGAAACCGCCGCCCGGATCGAGCCGCGGCTGGGAGAACGACTTCAGCCAGCGCATCTGGCCATCGCCGCGGCGATAACGACCCTCGAGGGAGAACGGCTTGCGCGAGCCCTCGCCGGCGATCTGGCCCTTGAGGATGCCGGGCAGGTCGTGCGGATCCAGTCGGGTACGCCAGTCCAGGTGGAGGGCCGCCTCGTAGTCGATTCCGGTGAAATCCGCATAGGCCTTGTTGACGAACTCGCGCTGGCCGTCGATCCGCGACACCCACATCAGGGCCGGCGCGCTGTCGGCGAGGCTGCGGAACCGCGCTTCGCTCTCGCGCAGGCGTTCGTCGTCGCGGCGACGGCTGGTGACATCAAAGTTCAGGCCCAGCATCTGGACCGAGCGGCCCGCCGCGTTTTGCAGCACCTCGCCGCGGGCATGAACCCAGCGCTCGCCCTGGCTCAGATCCGCCAGACGAAACTCGACCTCGCACGGGCCGCCCTGACGCACCGAGGCGCGGATACTGTCTTGGACCATCTGGCGATCGTCGGGATGGAACGTCGCGTTCATGCGGGGCCAGTCGACCGGCTCGTCCAGCGGCAGGCCCAGGTTTCGCCGCGCGCTGGCCGAAAGGTGCAGGCTATCGGTCACGATGTCCCATTCCCAAGGCCCGACGCTGGCGGCGGTCTGGACGAGTTCCAGCCGAACCTGCGCGTCTTGCCGCTCGCGGCGCGCCTGGGTCAGGCTGTGCATGGCTCCGCGCAGCGCCTCGGCGACGACCAGGGTGATCGCGGCCGAGATCAGGAAGATCACCATGCTGGCGATCTCATCCTCCGACAGGGCTTCGCCGTAACGGCCTCCCCACAGCCACCAGCCAAAGGCCGCACCGCCGATGATGGGCACCAGACCCCACTGCCATCCGGCATAGAGCGCGACCAGCACGATGGCCGGGAAGAAGGGCTGGGTCGCCGCGACGCCGTCACTCAGGCCCAGAAGCGCAACCCGCATCAGGACGGCCGCCGAGACCGCGATCAGCGCCGCCACGGCGCAGTGCCAGGCGGGCGGTGGAACGGGAGGGATCAGCCACGCGCTAATGAGACCGTGAAGGCGTTCACGGTCTCTGCCGATTGGTGATGATGCGGGGTGACCCACCTTCGTCGCTCTCCGCCCAAACAGGGCTTGCCAAGACCATGGACGAGCTTACCTAGGACACGCAACACGGGAGACCAAGATGACTGTCGCGCCCAACACCGGACTGTCTGCAGAGAAACGCTCCGAGATCGCCGCCGGACTGAACAAGGTGCTGGCCGATAGCTACGCGCTCTATCTCAAGACGCATGGCTACCACTGGAACGTCCGGGGGCCCAACTTCCAGTCCCTGCACGTGTTGCTGGAAGGTCAGTACACCGAGGAGTGGACGGCGCTGGACGCCATCGCCGAGCGCATTCGCGCTCTGGGCGAGCTGGCGCCGCAGGGCTACGCCGCCTTCGGAAATCTTTCCAGCATCAAGGATGGCGATCCCGAACAGGATTGGGAAGGCATGTTCGCCGAGCTCAAGAAGGACAACGAGACGGTGATCGCCACCCTGCGCGCCGCCTTCCCGGCCGCTGACGAGGCCGGTGACGAAGCCACAGCCGACCTGTTGACCCAGCGCCTGCAGGCTCATGAGAAACACGCCTGGATGATCCGCGCGACCCTGGGCGGCAAATAGCCGCCTCGTGTTCGCACCGATTTCCAAGCGCCTAGTCAGGGCCGCCCTGGGGCTTTTGCTGCTGGGCGGCCTTTCTGCGTGCGCCACCTATTACGTGCCCCGCGGCTATGGTCGCGAGGCCGGCGTGGCGCGGATCACGCGAGGGTTTTCAGACGCGGCGCTGGCCCGCTATGTGGCCAATATGGACCCGGCGATGCTGAGCCTGGCGCGCCGGCACGATCCACGGCCGCACACCAACTATTGGGGCCGGGTTGAGGGCTGGGAGCGGCTGGACCTGGCCTCGATCCCCCGCTTTTCCGACGTCACGCCTGATTTCGACACCGCCCGCCTGATCAATAGCCTGCGCCTGGCCGCGCCGCTCAAGATCGAGGCGGCCCGGCCCTTCGTGCTGAAAGCGTCGGGCGAGGACCGCACCAAGGCCCTGCGCTGCCTGGCTCAGGCCGTCTATTTCGAATCCGCCTTTGAGCCCCTGGCCGGCCAGGAAGCCGTAGCCCAGACGGTGCTGAACCGCATGCGCCACCCCGGCTATCCCAAGACGGTGTGCGGCGTGATCTATGAAGGCGCCGCGCGCGCCACAGGCTGCCAGTTCAGCTTTACATGCGACGGCTCCCTGGCCCGCGAGCCCAATCCGGTGCTGTGGGCGACGGCCGAGTCGGTGGCCCGCCGCGCCCTGAACGGTTTCGTGATGAAGGACGTCGGCGTCGCTACCCACTATCACGCCAGCTATGTCGCGCCCTATTGGGCCCCGACCCTGGTCAAGCTGCGTCAGGTGGGTCAGCACATCTTCTATCGTTGGACCGGGCCCTCCGGGACCTTGGCGGCGTTCAGGGGCAAGTATCGCGGCGGCGAGGACGTCACCGCCGACATTCTGCTGGCCGGCGACGCCCGCACGCTTGAGGCCGCCCCCGCCGAGGCTCTGGCCGCCGGGGCGGTGGTCAATACCCAGATGCTGGCTCAAGCCCAGGCGGCGGGCCTGGTCCCCACCACCCTGGCCCCCGGCACCCATCTGGTGGCGGTTCCCGACGCCTCGGCTCCCGGCGGCGAGCGCCTGCGCCTGGAAGGCACGGTCGCCGGCCGTCGCATCCCGACGCCGGAGGAGATCGCCGAGATCAACCGCTCGCTGGAGAAGCTGGACGGCGCGACGGAGGAAAAGCCGGTGGTGATCGAGGCGCCCAAGGCTCCGCCGCCTCCGCCGGCGAAGCCAAAGCCTCGGCCGCCGAGTTTGTTCAATCCTCTCAACTAGGGCGGGTTTTCTGTTTGATTGCACCTGCGGCGGCGTGGTGTAGTCGGCCGCATGCTTGATCTGTCCAGCCTTCGCTTCGCCGCCGTTCTTGCCGCCCTGATTTGCGCGGCGCCGACGATCTCGGCGTCGCAAAGCCCAGGGCCGGTCGACGAGATCTTGGTGACCACGGACGCTGAGCCTGGCTGGCTTCCGTCGCCTGACCAGCGACAGGCAGCGGAACGGAACATCGCCAACGATCCTGCCGGGCTGACGCTGTGGTCGTTCGCGGCCGTCGGGCATGCGGCCTAAAAACGTCGCGCTAGATGTGCGTTACTCGGTGCAGTGGATACCGGTTCGCCGCCGAAATAACGCGTCAAAACAAGACTCTAGAGCAAACGACATGATTCAATCATGGCGACCCTTGCTCCAGATCAGCCCGAACGCCTTCGCGTAGGTCACCGCCATCGGCCGCTCCAGCGCCCCGTCGACCAACGCCAGTGCCATGAAATGCGGCCCCGAGAACGGCGCCGTCACCCTCAGCGCAGCCTCGGCCGAGTAGCCGACGCGCGGATAGTAGGCCTCGTGCCCCAGCACGACCGCCGCCTCAATCCCCGCCTTGCGGCACAGCTCGTGGCCGACCTGCATGAGCAGCGTGCCGATCCCGTCCTTCTGGCGCTCAAGCGCGACCGACAGCGGGGCAAGGGCGGCGAAGCGCTGTCCGGTGTCGGTGGTAAGCGGGCTGAACAGGATGTGGCCGACGATGAAGTCATCATCCTCGGCGACCAACTCGACCAAGGCGTCGCCGTCGGCGCGCAGGGCGCCGACCAGGTCGGCCTCGTCGGGCTGGCCGAAGGCGGCGGTGACCACCGCACGGATTTCGGCTGCGTCGGCCGCCGTGGCCTCGCGGATCAGCACTACCAGTCGCCGATCTTCTCGGCCTCGGCGTGGCTGATGGGGTGGCGGTCGCGGACGTGGTCTTCCTCTGCCAGGAAGCGCACGGCCTCCAGGGCGGCCATGCAGCCCATGCCGGCGGCGGTGACGGCCTGGCGGTAGATGTCGTCGGTGACGTCGCCGGCGGCATAGACGCCGGGCACGGCGGTCGAGGTCGTGCCGGGCTTGACGGTCAGATAGCCGTTGGCGTGGGTTTCCAGCTGGTCCTTGAACAGCTCTGACGACGGGGCATGACCGATGGCGATGAACACGCCGTCGCAGGTCAGTTCGCTCAGGTCGCCGGTGACCACGTTCTTGAGCCGCACGCCGGTCACGCCCATCGGATTGGTGTCGCCCAGAACCTCGTCGACGGCGCTGTTCCAGGCGATCTGGATCTTGGGATGGGTCAGCAGGCGCTCCTGCAGGATCTTCTCGGCCCGCAGCTCGTCCTTGCGGTGCACGAGGGTGACCTTGCTGGCGAAGTTGGTCAGGAACAGGGCCTCCTCGACGGCCGTATTGCCGCCGCCGACCACCACGACCTCCTTGTTGCGATAGAAGAAGCCGTCGCAGGTGGCGCAGGCGCTGACGCCAAAGCCCTGGAACCGGCTCTCGCTCTCAAGGCCCAGCCACTTGGCCTGGGCGCCGGTGGCGATGATGATGGTCTCGGCCAGCCAGTCCTGGCCGCTGTCGGTGGTGATGTGGAACGGCCGCTTGGACAGGTCGGCGGTCAGCACGATGTCGTTGACGAACTCGGTGCCGACATGCTCGGCCTGGGCCTTCATCTGGTCCATCAGCCACGGGCCCTGGATGACGTCAGCGAAGCCCGGATAGTTCTCGACATCGGTGGTGATGGTCAGCTGGCCGCCGGGCTGGATGCCGGAGATCAGCACAGGCTTGAGCAGAGCGCGCGCCGCATAGATGGCGGCGGTGTAGCCGGCGGGGCCTGAACCGATGATCAGGCAGCGGGTGGTGCGGGGGGCGGGGGAGGTCGACATGGGCGATATCTAGTAGCGATTCCACATCGGCGCTATATTGCGGGCATGAACTCGTTGCTGGAACGCATCACGATCGAGCCCGGCAAGGCTGGAGGGCGTCCCTGCATCCGGGGTTTGCGGGTGCGCGTGCAGGACGTCCTCGAGATGCTGGCCGCCGGCATGACGAGCGCCGAGGTTCTGGCTGAGTACCCCTATCTCGAAGCCGACGATATCCGCGCCGCCCTGGCCTATGCGGCGGCAGCCGTTGTCGACACGGTTGTCGTCGCTGCTTGAAGGTCCTGATGGACCAGGCCTGGCCCAATCTTGAGACTGCACCGGCGAAGAACGTGACCGTAATCGAGGTGGGACGATGAAGGGTGGCTTGGGTCTGGGTATCGGCTTGGGGGCGGCGCTGGGGGCGGCTCTGGGCGTGGCTTTTGACAATCTGGCGATGGGCGTCGCCCTCGGGGTCGCCATCGGCGCCGGCTCGGGCGTGGCGATAATGGCGTCCGGCGAGGCCAGGGAAAAGGACAAGAAGAGGGGTGACGGCGGCGATGGCGGCGGGGTCCACATCGGCTCCTCATCAAAAGGGTCGAAGTCAGACGACGCCGACGGCTCCAGCGATGGGGACGGCGGCGGAGGGGATTGACGCCTCGTCCACCTTTGATGGGTTAAACTGGCGGAAACCATGTTTGCCCGGACCGCGCCATGACCGCTTCGCCCCACATTGAAATTGCTGGCCGCAAGATCGGCGCCGACCATTCGCCCTATGTGATCTGCGAACTGTCAGGCAATCACAACGGCAGCCTCGAGCGCTGCCTGACCATGGTGGACGCCGCCGCCGCCACCGGCTGCGACGCGATCAAGATCCAGACCTACACCGCCGACACCATCACGCTGGATGTCGACCGGCCCGAGTTCAAGATCCACGGCGGGCTGTGGGATGGCCGCACCCTGTACGAACTCTACCAAGAGGCCCACACGCCGTTCGAGTGGCACGCGGCGATCTTTGAGCGCGCCAAGCAGCGCGGCGTGACCATCTTCTCCAGCCCGTTCGACGACACGGCGGTCGATCTGCTCGACAGTCTGGGCGCGCCGGCCTTCAAGATCGCCTCGTTTGAGGCCGTCGACATTCCGCTGATCCAGTACGCCGCCAGCAAGGGCAAGCCGCTGATCATCTCGACCGGCATGGCCAACCTAGCTGAGATGCAAACCGCGCTCGATACCGCTCTTGGGGCCGGAGCCGACGGCGTGCTGCTGCTGCACTGCGTCTCCAGCTATCCGGCCACCTTCGCCGACGCCAATGTACGGACGGTGGCGGACATGGCCGCCCGCTTCGGCTGCCCCGTGGGCCTGTCGGACCACACGCCGGGCACAGCGGCCTCGGTGGCGGCGGTCTCGGTCGGGGCCTGCGCTGTGGAAAAGCACTTCACCCTGGCCCGCGCCGACGGCGGCCCTGACGCGGCCTTCAGCCTGGAGCCGGCCGAGTTCAAGGCCCTGGTCGACGATACCAAGAACGCCTGGGCCTCGCTGGGCCGCGCCCACTACGATACGCTGGGCTCGGAAGCGACGTCCTTGCTCTTCCGCCGCTCGCTCTATGTCACCGCCGACGTGAAGGCGGGCGAGCCCCTGACCAAATCCAATGTCCGTTCGGTCCGCCCCGGCAACGGCCTGCCCCCCGCCGACCTCGACAAGGTACTGGCCGGCAAGGCGTCGCGCGACCTGACGAGGGGCGAGCCGCTGGACTGGTCGATGGTGGGTTAGACTACCCCGCCGGCAACAGCCCCAGCCGCTTGCCGATGATCCTGTCCAGCGTTCGCTTGGGCAGGACGCCGGTCATGAACACCTGGAACGGATCGGGCGAGACCACATAGCGGGTCTTGGGGGTCGGGGTGGTCAGGGCCGTGTGCACCGTCGCGCCGATCTTTTCCGGCGGCAGGCCAGACTTGCCCATCGACAGCATGAAGGCCTTCATCCCGGCCAGGGCGGGGGCGTAAATCGTATTGTCATAGCGGGTGACATCGACACTGTCGGCCTTGTCCCAGATCGGGGTAGCCACCGCGCCCGGCGCGACGATCACCACGTCGACCCCGAACGGCAAAAGCTCACGGCGCATCGACTCCGACAGGCCCTCGAGTCCGAACTTGGAGGTGCAATAGGGGCCCATGAACGGGTTGGCGTTCTTGCCGCCGACCGAAGAGATGTTGACGATCCGGCCGGGCGTGCTCACCGGGGCGCCGCCGGCGCCCAGCAGCGGGGCAAAGGCCTGGGTGGCTATGACGACGCCGGTCAGATTGACGTCCAGCTGCTGGCGAAACTCCTCGACAGGCAGGTGCAGCAAGGGGCCGGCGATGGCTATGCCGGCATTATTGACCAGGCCCGCCAGGGTGGCCCCGTCAAGGGCGGCCTCGACCTTGCGCGCGGCGACGCCGACAGCGGCCTCATCGGTGACGTCGAAGATCAGCGGCGTAAAGCCCGCTCCGAACTCGGCCTGCAGCCGGTCGGCGTCGGCCTGTTTGCGCACGCTGCCAAAGACGTGGAAACCCTTGGCGGTCAGCACCTTGGTGATGGCCCAGCCGATGCCGGTGGAAACGCCGGTGACGACGACGGCCTGGCGCTGAGTCATGTGAGTTTGCTCCCCTGTTGGAGGGAAGATGGGACATGTGCCGGGTGATATCTAGGGGGCGTCAGGGCGTGGGCGAAACCAGGGCCGGCATCCCGGCCCATCCCACCGTCATCAGCGCGTCGACAAAGCCCATGAACGGTACGAACGGGCCATGGCCCTGAGGGTAGTCGACCTGAACAAAGCTCTGGAACCGCGCTGGAAAGCCCACTGCCGCGAACACGCCGTCTTCTTCCATATAGTCGGCCGAGCCCATCGGCGAGACATAGGCCGTGGCCCCCACGGACTGGCATATGGCCAGGAGGTGGTCGGACCGTGCGCCCGGCGCCGCCAGTTCCGAGGCCCGCACAAAGCGCGGCGACAGAGCCATCTGTTCGGCGGCGGCTACTGCCATGCCGCAGGTCAGGTCAGCCAGCCTGCCGCCCGGATGCAGCGTCAGCTGTTGGGAGACGAACGCCCAGCCCTCGGCAAAGGCCGGTCGCTTGCCATAGGCGTGGCGGATGGCGGCCAGATGCTTGTCGCGCCAACCCTGGCTGTCGTCGATCTCGATGGCGCAGATCGGCGTGTCGCGGTCGTGCTTTTTCACGGGCACGGTCAGCATCAGCTCGCCATTGGCCGTGAGGATGCGGTTGCGCGACTGCCACGAGCGGCGGGCGAACTGCACGTCGTCCAGGAAGACGAACACATCGCTGGCCGCCATCAGCTGGAAATAGCCCAGATAGGGCAGATAGGTCGGCTGCATGATCGCCGCCGTGGTCATCAGGCTCATCCGGCTTTCGCGACCATGGGCACCAGGGCGGGCGCACCCTCACGGGCCGCCAGCAGGGCGCCATTGACCTGGGCCAGCTTGGCGGCCTTGGCATAGGGCTCCCAGGCGCCGGGGATGAAGCCTGCGCCGAACCGGGCGGCCAGGGCGCCGCGCAGGGCCTTGAGGCCCTCGATGGCGTCCAGCGTGTGGTAGATCCAGCGCGGCTGGATATCGCTGTGCAGCAGGGCGCCGACCTTCAGCGATCCGAAGCCCGACATCAGGACCCGCATCTCGGTGGGCAGCCTGGCCAGGTCGGCCTCGCGCACGCATTCGGCCACGGCCAGCTTTTGCCCGCCGCTTTCGTACAGGTACACGCGGAACGCCGCGCCCTGGGCGGTGAAGTTCTGGACATAGACCGGGCATGGCCCGTCGAACTCCACCTCGAAGACATAGGTGGCGAAGCTCTTCTTGAGCAGGCTTGGCGTCGCCAGACCCAGGGGCTTGAACAGCGGCGTCGGATTGGCGGCCCAGACCACGGTCTCATTGGCCTGCGGCGCGGCCAGCAGGGCGCGGGGCGAGACCAGGGCATTGAGCTCGACCTTCACGCCCAGGTTCAGCAGCGCCTTGTGGCATGCATCGAACAGGGCGGAAAAGCCACCGACCGGCAGGGTCGCGGTCAGGTTGGCGGTACGGCCCGACAGGCCGCGCGGGATGGCGTAGAGCTCGTCGGCCCAGGCATTGGTCGCCTTCAGCCGGGCCAGGTCGTTCAGATCGGCGGCGGCGGGGAAGACGCGGTTGATGGCCAGCGGAATCGCGGCCTCGCCGTGCACGGTCTCCAGGTCGGCCTCCAGGTGCCAGCGGCAATAGGCCTCCAGCTGGGCGGCGATCTCGTCGGGATAGGCAGCGATACGCGCGGCCAGACTGTCGCCGGCCGGCCTGCCGATCTTCGTCACGGCGCAGTCGACGGCCGGCCCCCCGAAGTCCCAGGTGAACACCCGGTGGCCGTCGGCGCCCAGGCTGACCGAGCCGAAGCGGTTGTCGACGGTCTCGAAGCTCGCGCCATGGGCGGTCAGCATCTCGACGATCGGATCGCCCCTCCCTTGACTGTCAGGCCCGCCGAAATAGATGCAGCCGTCGCGCATCTCCTTGCCATGCCGGAGCTTGGGCCGCGCCACGCCGCCCAGGGCCTCGAAGCGTTCCTGGATCGTGATGTCGCGCCAGCCCAGGCGATGGGCCTCAAAGGCCGCCAGTATGCCGGTCAGGCCGCCGCCGACGATGCGAACGCGGTCGCTCATGCTACGGCGCCCCAGACGACCAGATCGCTGTTGGGCGCGACGCGCACGCCGTTCTGGATGTTGTCGAACGAAACCTTCAGGGCCGTGGGCTCCATCAGGCCCAGCTCCTGGACCAGGCGCTGCACCAGGCCATCCTCGGTATAGAAAAGATTGAACAGACCGGCCTCGCCGGTCTCCGGCGTGTCGAGCCGCCAGCCACGGGGCTCTTCTTCCACGCCCCGGCCGCAGCGATAGTCATCGACCAGCCGGGTGCGCACAAAGACCTCGGCCCCGGGGGCGAGCCTCTTGCGCGCGGCGGTCAGCACGGCGCTCGCCTGGGCGTCGGCGAGGTAGCAAAGCAGGTTGGGGATCAGCAGCACGTCGATCGGCGTATCGCCCAGGTCTGGCAGGCCCTGCGACAGGTCGGCGCGGATCGTCTCGACCTTGCCGTCCAGATTGAAGGCGGCGTCGTCGAGGGCGGCCTGCGAATAGTCCACATCGGTGAGCGACCAGCCATAGGCGGCGTAGAGCGACAGATTATTGCCCGTCCCGCCGCCCAGCTCGACCACCCGGCCGATCCGCTGATGCAGGCCGCGCTTGAAGAAATGCCGGGCGACAAACTCGTCCGGATATTTCAGGCCGCGAATATCGGGCAGGGCGGGCATGGGCGGGGAATCCGGCAACGAGGTTGTCGATGCAGAATCCAGCCCAAGCGCCCAACGTTTGGTTAACGGCCGTTAGGTGATCCAGCGCGGTTTGTCGCAGGCCGCCGGGTTTTTTCCCTTAAGGGGGCCTCTGCGGCCTTCAGGCCCCTGCGATCCGCGCCAGAAACGCCGCCGCCACGCGATCGGCCCCGCCGCCGTCGCAGATCCTGGCGCTGGCCGCCGACAGCGAGGCCCGCATGCCCGGATCTTCGATCAGCTGTGCGATATCCCGCTCCAAAGTCCTATCGAACCCGGCGTCCGATACATCCAGACTGGAACTGGCTCCCGCCGCCGCCAACGCCGTCGCGGCGGCGATCTGGTTGTCGGCCAGCACCAGGGTCAGGGTCGGCAGGGCCAGGATGCAGCGCTCCCAACTGGTCGAGCCGCCGGCCCCGACGGCGAGGTCCGCCTCCAGGGTCAGGCGGGGCATGTCCTGGGTGTCGATGTGAAGCACGACGCGGGGGTCTCTCATCGCCTGCAGGCGCGGCAGGCTGGGCGCGCCGCCTCCCACCACCACGTCGAGCATGATGTCGCCCAGCCGGGGCAGCAGCAGGTCCACCACCCGCCCGGTGACGCCGCCCACATCGGTCAGGCCCAGCGAGACCAGGATGCGTCGCACCGGTCCCTCCGCCGCGCGGCGGGCCAGGGCCGCCTCGCGCAGGGCCGCGAAGGCCGGGCGCACGGGGGCGTAGTTGGGGCCCAGCAGCAGGGTCGCGCCCGGCGGCGTCAGGCCGGCATAGTCTTCCGCACGCCGGGCCGGGCCGGCGTCGAGCACCAGACCGGCCTCCAGCGGGCGGTTGGCCAGGTCGTCGATCACGAGGGTGGGGCGACCCCTTGCCAAGGCGCGGTGGTCGGGGGCCGACAGGCCATAGTGGTCGAAGACCACGGCCTCGAAGGGCTCGGCGGCGACGCTTCGCGGGGTGTCGGTTGCGAAGGTGTCCAGCACCGCCTCGACCGCCGGCCGGGCCAGGAAGGCGCAGGTCGCGCCGGCCGCTGTCAGGGCCTGGGCCAGGGTCAGGCTGCGCATCACATGACCGCCGCCCACAGCGGGGCCCGCGTCGCAGACAAACAGGATGGCGGGGGCGCGGCTCATCCGCGTCGGTCGCCGCCATAGGTCGCCAGATCCGGCCGCCTGGCGACGAAGGCCTTGATGTCGGCCGACGTGAACGCGCGATTGGCCGGGTAAAGATGGTCATAGACCGTAGCGACGAAGGCGTAGTCGTCGGGCCGGTCGACGGTCCAGCGGATGGCGTCCTGACCCGGCTGCGCGGGCAGCCAGGCGATCTTCCACTGCAGCGGGTTGTTCCAGACATCCCAGGTGACGTGCTCGCGGGCCTCCTGGCTGTCGGCCTGCGCGGCTGCGCGGCGCAGGCCTTGCGCGGTGATCACCTCGACGTCGAGACCCTTGGGCCAGGCCGCGCCTTCGGGGCTGTTGCTGGCATAGTCGGCGCCCGCCTCCAGATGCAGGTCGATGGTCGCGTCGATCAACTCGGGATCGGCCAGCGGGCAGTCGGCGGTCAGGCGCACGACGTGATCGGCGGGATGGGCGTCCAGGGCGCCGACAAAACGCTCCAGCACATTGTCGAGCGGACCGCGATGCACGGCGATCCCTTCCTTGCGGACGGCCTCGGCCAGGATGTCGTCGGCGGGCTGGTCGCTGGTGGCCACCACCAGCTTGTCGATGCGCCGGGACCGGGCCACCCGCTCGATCTGCCGCACGATCATCGGCTGGCGCAGGATCGGCATCAGCACCTTGCCCGGCAGGCGGGTGGAACTCATGCGGGCCTGGAGGACGGCTAGGATCATGGAGGCATTCCACACCGTTTCGGTGTGGCGCGCCAGACGCTGGTCAGGGCCTGGGCTTGGGTTTCGCGCGGGGCTTGGGCTTGGAAACGGCGGCAGTCGCGGGCTCGGGCACCGCGACGGACTGCGCCTTGACCGCAGCCTTTCGCTTGGCCGGCGCCTCTGTGGCGTCGGCAGCGGCTTCAGGCCTTGGAGCGGCCCTGGGCCTTGGCCTGGGTCTGGGCTTTGGCGGTGCGATCGGGTGGGGCGTCGTCTCGACGGGTTTGACCGGGGCCGTCTCCGCCGGCGCGGGCTCGGTGACAACTTCCTGGCTCGCCGTCTCGCCCCGCATCCGCGCCAGCACGTCGCGGGCCGCACGGCCCGTCTCGTCCACGGGCTCATAGGTCCAGCCGTGGAAGGCCCCGCCATAGGGGCGGGCCGCGCCCTGGCGTTCCAGCTCCTGGTGGAAGAGGCGGAACTTCAGGCTGGAGCCTTCCATCTTCAGGATGAAGACCGGCTTGCCCGTCGAGGCGGCCTCGGTGGCCATGTTGGTCGAGTCCTCGGTGACGAGGATGTAGTCGGCCGCCGCCAGGAAGGCGAAATAGGGATTGGGACCTTCGCCGTCCCAGACCATGCCGGGCAGGTGGCGCAGGCGGGCGGTCAGCAGGGCGCGGGCCGGCTCGGGCGTGCGGCGCGAAAAGGTCATCAGCAGGCTGCCGCCGTCCTGTTCCAGCGGGATCTGGATCTGGTGGGCCATCTGGGCGGCGCGCTCGACCGGCAGGTCAAAGGCCTTGGACTTGCCGCCCAGCAGCACCGCGACGCGCGGGTGGGGCAGGTCGTCGAGCTGGGCCTTGAATCTTTCATACTCGCTGACCAGCCGCTGGCTGGTGACCCGGTGCGGCGAGCCGGTGATCGACAGGATGTTGTCGCCGGACAAGCGGTCATGCTTGGGCGGGATCACCAGGTCGAACATCTGGGGGGGCACGCGCGGGTCCTGGATCTGGACCACATAGGTCTTGCCGCCCGACCAGCGCTTGGCGCGAATCGACAGGGGCAGGGTGGCGCGGCCGGCGGCGATCCACAGGTCCGGCCATTGATCGGGCGAGCGGCCGCTGATGTCGCTTTCCGGGGTCAGCCAGCGGCGCGGGAACCAGTTCAGCCACCAGGGCAGGCGGCCGACGCGGCCGGTCCAGCCGACGCGCTTGATCTTGATGGCGGCCTCGATCCCCTGGACCCGGGCCTCGCGCACGACCGCTTCGGCCAGGCCGACGGCCTGGGCCTCGATGCCGGCGCGGCCGTCCGAGATGGCCCAGATGAGCAGGGGAGGTTTCTTCAAGATGTCATCCCGACGAGCACAGCCACGCAAACAAGGCCGCCCCCCAAGAGGGCAGCCTTGCTCATGGTCTGGCTTTATGGCGCGGGTGGGGCGTAAGGCAAGGTGCCTTACAGCCACTCCACTTTCAGGATCTCGTAGGCCTTGACGCCGCCGGGTGTGTAGACCTCGACGACTTCGCCCACTTCCTTGCCGATCATGGCGCGCGACAGCGGGGAGGACAGCGAGATGCGGCCCTCCTTCACGTCGGCTTCGTGATCGCCAACGATCTGGTAGCGAGCCTCTTCCTCGGTGTCCTCGTCGACGACGCTGACCGTCGCTCCGAACTTCACCTGCTTGCCTGACAGCTTGGAAACATCGATCACCTGGGCGCGGGCGATCTTGTCCTCGATCTCGGCGATCTGGCCTTCGATCCAGCCCTGACGCTCCTTGGCCGCGTGATATTCCGCGTTTTCCGAGAGGTCGCCATGCTCGCGCGCCTCGGAGATCGCGGCAATCACCGCCGGACGCTCGATCGTCTTCAAACGCTTCAGTTCATCGTCGAGGGTTTGATAACCCCCGGCGGTCATCGGCACTTTTTCCATTGCGGATTTTAGCTCGGTTCGCCTTGGGAGGAGTATTCGTCCCGTCGCTGGCGCGCACGACCGGGGGCTGAGAAGATAGGAGGCGCGTTGACGATAAGCAAGGGGGCGGGGCGATCCCCTTTGCATGCAAGCGGCCTCGCGGGTCGCTGGAGCCTGGGTCGGGTCGAGAAGCCGGGGTTCAGAACTCCTGCCAGTCTTCCCTGACCGCCGCAACTGCGCCACCACGCCCGGGGCGCACGGCGGTATTTGGCCGGGGTTGCGGCGCGGATTGTGCCGGGCTTGCGGCGGAATGTCCTTGGGCGACCTTGAATCGGCCGACCAGCGCCGCCAGTTCGGCCGCCTCGCCCTTCAGCGCATGGGTTGCGGCGGTGGCTTCTTCGACCATGGCCGCGTTCTGCTGCACCACCTGGTCCATCTGGTTCACGGCGATGTTCACTTCGTGCAGGCCGGTGGACTGCTCGTTGGCTGAGGCGGCGATCTGGTTGACGAGGGTGTCGATCGAGGCGACCTGGGCGACAATGCGCTGCAGGGCCTCGCCGGTCTGGCCCACCAGGGCCACACCGGCCCCGACCTGCTGGGTCGAGGTCGAGATCAGGGTCTTGATCTCTCGCGCGGCGTCGGCCGAGCGCTGGGCCAGGGCCCGCACTTCCTGAGCCACCACCGCGAACCCGCGACCGGCTTCACCAGCTCGCGCCGCTTCGACGCCGGCATTGAGGGCCAGCAGATTGGTCTGGAAGGCGATCTCGTCGATGACGCCGATGATCTGGCCGACCTGATGCGAGGAGCCTTCGATCTGGGTCATGGCAGCGACCGCCTGGTCGACGATCTGGCCCGAACGCTGGGCGTCGCCACGCGCCGTGGCCACGACGTCAGAGGCCTCCTTGGCGCCGGCGGCAGTTTTGCGCACGGTGGTGGTGATCTCTTCCAGGGCTGCAGCGGTCTCTTCCAGGCTGGCCGCCTGTTGCTCGGTGCGGCGTGAGAGGTCGTCGGAGGCCTGGGCGATCTCATCGGCGCCGGCGCTGACGGCGCGGGTTGTTGCCGAAATGTCCTGCATGGCCGCCTGCACGCGCTCGGCGGCGGCGTTGAAGTCAGCCCGTAGCGCTTCATAGGCCTGGGCGAACTGAGCCGTCAGGCGGATGGTCAGGTCACCCTTGGCCAGGTGCGACAGGCCGTCGGCGATGGCCGCGACAGCCTCGGTGCGCTGATGCTCGGCGATCGCCTCGGCCTTTGATGCCTGGCTGCGGTTGGTTTCTTCGGAGCGTCGGGCCCCCTCGGCGGTGTCATTGGCCGCCCGCGCCGCCTCGACCGCCAGCTCCGCCTCGCCGCGGGCCTTGTTGGCGGTGGCGAACATGCTGTTGATGCTGAAGGTGGTGGCGATCAGGGCGCCGGCCTCGACGATCAGAATGACGGCGTGGACGACCACCCGGCCCAGGCTGGCCGAGCCGGGGAACACGGCCTGGGGCAGAAGGAAGCTCAGGCTCAGGTGGTGGACGGCCACGGTGGCGGCGGCTGCGGCGATGACCTTCCAGTCGCAATAGACCATTAGCAGCGCCAGGGCGGCGAAATAGGTCATGTGCATGTCGGCTTGCCAAGCATGGCCATTCATGGCGGCGACCAGCAAAGATACCTGGGCCATCAATGCCACGCCGGTTAGGGCCTGGCCGGTAGAGCCCTTGCTGGATGTGCTGTTTGCCACAGTGGCGGCAGCGGCCGTGGCCACGGCCGCGAGGGCCAGGCCCAAAAATGGCCCGTGCATCAGCAAGCGAGCCGCCACCACGATGATGGCCAGCAGCCAGGTCAGGGCGACGACCAGCTTGCCGCCGAGTTGGCGCTGGGTGTCGAGGCTGGAAACGGCAATGCTCATGACAGGGTCTCCTTGGGGGCGCAGACGCCCGCGAGATCAGGGTCGAGAATCAGCAGGGCCCCGGACGCCCGGGCGCGGCGCGCCAGATCGACCGGGTCGCCCCGCAGAATGACAATGAAAGGCGCGCCGCCAACGGCAGCAATGTCGCCGGCCGAGCCCGCAGCGCTGATGCTCTGGGCTACGCTCCACCAGGGTGGGAAGATGGCGGCCACGCGCGAGGGGTCACGCGGTGCAGCGTTGACGGAAACCGCCGCCAGCAATCCTGCGATGATCGCGCCGGCCGTCAGGGCGATCCCGCCAAGAGCCGAGGATCGCTTGTCGGAGGTGATCAGGGAATCTCGCATACACGGGCTCGAAGTAAGGGCTCAAAAGCCTCCGGCCGGTGGATGCCGACGGGACCTTCTAAACCCCTACGCCCTGCGAGGTTACCCTGGCCTTAACCCTGTCATTCCGCGCCATTCCGCCGCAGGGATCAATTTGAGGTCTAAAAACTATCGCAAGACGCGTTTTCTACTGAGCGTAGTCATAGGGGCCGCCACGCTTGAGGGCCTCGCGATAGCCAGGGCGGGCATGAATCCGTTCCAGAAACGCCTTCACATGCGGGCGCGACGCCGCCCCTGCCCGGGCCGCGCCCGCCTCCAGCGGAAAGCTCATCATGATGTCGGTGGCGGTGAAGTCCTGGCCCGCAAACCAGGCGGACTTGGCCAGTTCGTCATCCCAGTAGTCGATATGGGCCTTCAGTTGCGGGTCGATGAAACCGGTCTGGGCACCGTTGGCGACCGCCTTGACCAGACCACGCAGCAGGCCCGGCGCGCGGGTCGGCAAGGCGGTGAAGACCAGCTTCAGCAGCAGCGGCGTCATGGCCGAGCCTTCGGCATAGTGCAGCCAGTAGGTGTAGCGCAGCCGTTCGGCCGTGCCGGCGGCCGGGATCAGGCGTCCCTGGCCATAGGTCTCGATGATGTATTCGATGATCGCCCCGGTTTCGGCGATGACCTTGCCGCTGTCGGTGATCACCGGCGACTTGCCCAGGGGGTGGATGGCGCGCAGTTCGACCGGGGCCAGCATGGTCTGGGCGTCGCGCTCATAGCGCTTGACCTCATAGGGAACGCCCAGCTCCTCGAGCAACCAGATCACCCGCTGGCTGCGGGAATTGTTCAGGTGATGGACGATGACCATGGCAGGCGTCTCCGCAAAAGGCTCAAGACGCTCGCATGGCGTCCCGAAGGTCAGTCAAGCTCGATCAGCTCAGGGGTTTGAGATCCGGTTCCACCCAGCCCCGGCGGGCGGCGACACTGAACAGCCGCTCGCGCGACCAGAAGGTCAGCGGCCAGGCCCTGTCGCCCAGGGGTGCGGACCAGGCGCAGGGTGGCGGTCAGGTGGGCGACGTGGGTCCACTCTGCCTTGGGCAGGCTGTGGTCCAGCAGGCGCTCGGCGAGATCAGCGACTTCGATGTCGGTATCGGCCATTTTTCTCTATCAGGGCTCCAGACGGGCCAGTTCGCTGAGCACTGCGGCTTCCAGGTCGCCCAGGAAGTCGCGCACGGTTGTCCAGACGATCCCGCTCCTCCACGCCCTCATACTCGTGCCGATAGATGTTTCCAGCGGCCTTGATGCTGCGCCAGTCGATGGTCGGATACCGGGCGATCAGATCATCGGGGAGACGGCGACAGGCTTCCGATATGATCTCCAGGCAGCGCGTGGCGGCGTAAAAGGCGATCCGGTCATGCTCGAAGTCGCCGGCGGACCGCACGCCGACGATCTGGCGGGCAAAAGCGATATTGTCTCGGATATGCAGCAGGACCGCCTCGGTCCTAGAAGGCATAGAGCGCTTCCCGCTCGACGGTGGGGCGGATGTGGCGGTTGAGGCCGTTGCGGCTGACCACGTCTACGCGCTGGCCGAAGAAGTCCAAGATCAGGTCTTTCAAGCGTGCATAGGCCCAGACGCTGATCGCAGCGTCGGGGGCGAAGTCGACCATCACGTCGATGTCGCTGTCCGGACGCGCTTCATCGCGGGCCACTGAGCCGAACAGGGCGGCGCGGGTAACGCCCTGCTGACGCAGTTCGCCTTCGTGGCGCTTCAGGATCTGAAGGGCTTGGTCGCGGATCATGGGGGAAGGCTAGCAGAAATGCGTCCGCCCGTCACAATCGCCTGCGCCGGCCGGGTGCGACAAGGTCTCCCTTCAAGGAGAGACCTTGTCGTGCGAGCCTGTGGATAACTGCTACTGGTAGCTCTGCAGCGGCCGCACTTCCAGCGCCGCGGCCGGAGCCGAAGAGATGGCTTGAGCCGCCGCCAGCGCGCCGGCCGAGGTGGTGTAATAGGGCACCTTCATCATCAGCGCCGTGCGGCGGATGCCGAAGCTGTCTTCCAGGGCCTGCTTGCCTTCGGTGGTGTTGAACACCAGCTGTACGCCGCCGTTCTTCATCACGTCGACGATGTTGGGACGGCCTTCCAGCACCTTCTTGACCAGCTCGACCTCGACGCCCTGCTCGGCCAGATAGCCGCGCGTGCCGACGGTGGAGATCACCTTGAAACCGGCGGCCTGCAGCAGGCGGACGGGCTCGACGATCCAGGGGCGGTCGCTTTCCTTGACCGAGACGAACGCCGTGCCTTCCAGCGGCAGGGTGACGCCGCCGCCCAGCTGGCTCTTGGCGAAGGCACGGGCGAAGGCCAGCGACATGTCGGCCTCACCCTCGCGCTTCCAGTCCAGGCCCATGACCTCGCCGGTCGAGCGCATTTCCGGGCCCAGGATCGTGTCGACCCCGGCGAAGCGGGCGAACGGGAAGACCGCTTCCTTGACGGCGATATGGTCATACGGCTTGTCGACCAGATTGAAGCTCTTCAGCGTCTCGCCGGCCATGATCCTGGCGGCGATAGCCGCGACAGGCTGGCCGATGGTCTTGGCCACGAACGGCACCGTGCGCGAGGCGCGGGGGTTGACCTCCAGCACATAGATGCGCGGTTCAACCGAGTGCGGCTCCTCGATGGCGAACTGCACGTTCATCAGGCCGCGCACATTGAGGGCCAGGGCCATCTTGACGGTCTGGCGCTTCAGCTCTTCCACCGTTTCGGCGCTGAGCGAGAAGGGGGGCATCGAACACGCCGAGTCCCCCGAGTGGACGCCGGCTTCCTCAATGTGCTCCAGCACGCCGGCCACGAACACATCGGTCCCGTCGCACAGGGCGTCGACGTCCACCTCGGTGGCGCGGCTCAGATAGTGGTCCAGCAGGATCGGGTGCTCGAACGAGATCTCGCCGGTGTTGAGGATGTAGCGTTCCAGCTGCTCGTGATCGCGGATGATCTCCATGCCCCGGCCGCCCAGCACGTAGGACGGACGCATCACGAACGGGAAGCCGATGGTCTCGGCGGCCGCGCGGGCCTCGTCCCAGGTGCGGGCGATGGCGTTTTCGGGCTGGGCGATCTTCAGGCCATCCAGCAGCTGCTGGAAGCGCTCGCGGTCTTCGGCCAGGTCGATGGCGTCGGGGCTGGTGCCCAGGATCGGCACGCCGGCCTCTTCAAGCGCGTGGGCCAGCTTCAGTGGCGTCTGGCCGCCGAACTGGACGATGACCCCGGCGAGCGTGCCGTTGCTCATCTCGACATGCAGCAGCTCCAGCACGTCCTCGGCCGTCAGCGGCTCGAAATACAGGCGGTCGGAGGTGTCGTAGTCGGTCGAGACGGTCTCGGGGTTGCAGTTGACCATGATCGACTCGATGCCGATGGCGTCGAGGGCGAAGGCCGCGTGGCAGCAGCAGTAGTCGAACTCGATGCCCTGGCCGATCCGGTTGGGACCGCCGCCGAGAATGACCGCCTTCTTGCGGTTGGTCGGCAGGCTTTCGCACTCGGGAACCTGGCCCAGGGCGCCGGTCTCATAGGTCGAATACATGTAGGGCGTGGTGGCGGCGAACTCGCCGGCGCAGCTGTCGATGCGCTTG
>JANOSS010000061.1:0-43099 GCA_031415995.1 Caulobacter sp.
CAGGCCACGGCCGACCGGAACGTCGACGATCTCGCCGAGGCGACGGACTTCGTCGCCTTCCTTGATGGCCTGGTCCTGACCGAAGATCACGCAACCGACGTTGTCGCGCTCGAGGTTCAGGGCCATGCCCTTCACGCCGGCTTTCGGGAACTCGACCATTTCGCCGGCCTGGACGTTGTCCAGACCGTAGATGCGGGCGATGCCGTCACCGACCGACAGCACCTGGCCGACGTCGGAAACAGCGGCTTCTTCGCCGAAATTGGCGATCTGCGACTTGAGGATGGCCGAAATCTCGGCGGCGCGGATGTCCATGGCTGTACTTGGGCTCTCTGCGATTTTTATCTTTTGACGCGCTTATAGAGGGTTAGGCGCGCTTCAGGGCGAATTTCAGGGAATCGAGCTTCGAACGGAGCGAAGCGTCGAACAGGCGGGATCCGACACGCACCTTGAGGCCGCCCAGGAGGGAGGCGTCGATGCGGGTCGTGAGTTCAGGGGTCTTGCCCAGCGCCGAAGCCAGGGCCGCTTGCACGCCCTTCAGTTGGGCGGCGGTCAGTTCGATCGCCGAAGTGACCTCGGCCGAGACGACGCCGCGATGCTTGGCCGACATCTCAGAGAAGGCGGTAATCGCGCCCATCAGATCGCCGGCGCGGCCATTGCTGGCTACCAGACCGATGAACTTGCTGGTCAGCGGCTGGAAGCCGGCCTTCCGGGCGATGGCGGCCAGGCCCTTGGCCTTGTCCTCGGACGAGAACGCCGGCGAAGCGACGAGGCGGCGCAGATCGGCGCTGTCGGCGTACATCGCCTTCAGCGACTTCAGGTCGGCTTCAACCGTCGTCAATTGATCGCTCTCGATCGTCAGTTCGAAGAGGGACTGCGCATAGCGCTGACCCGCATCCGTCGCCTTGGTTTCGTCCGCCACTTGGTATCCGCCCGGTGCGTTGCAATGGCCGCGGACAAGAAGATTAACCCTTGTCCCGGCTTAAAGGCTTGAGCGCGCTTGAAAAAAGCACATGGAGGGCCGGCGCTGATGCGCCACCCCATCCGAAGCCGCGCGCCTGATAACACGGGCTTTTCGCAGTCGCAACCAAAGGGGCGCGATCAGGCCCCAACACGGCGGAACACCGCCGAGGCGGTAGCGGCGACAGTGCCGTTACGGCGCCGGGCTTCGCTCTGCGCAAAGACCAGACTCCGTGTTGACCGCTCCACCCAGGCGCGCACCGCCAAGTCATCGTCCACACCGTCCGAGCCATAGTCGATGGTCAGGGACGATGGGCGGGCCTCAACCCCGGCGACATCGCGCAGGGCGGCTTCCAGTTGGGTGACAAGGGGCGTGCTCATGAACTTCAACTACGCAGGATCGACAAAAAGAAAAAGGGCGGCGGGACAGGCCCGCCGCCCCATCAGGCGAATGCTCGAGGAAACAGCCAGACGGGGCGAAGGTCGCCCCAACGCGTCCGGGTACTAAAAAGTCTTACTTCGAGGCCGTCAGGCTGACGCCGCCCTTGGCGGAGCCGTTGCAGCGGGTCAGGTCGTCGGCGTCGAGCGACTTGGTCTCGCCACCGAAGGCGGCGACGCGGCCGACTTCCTTGGCCAGGGCCTTGCAGGATGCGGCCGTGATGGCGCGCGAGGGCGCCGAGGTCGAGACGCATTCAGCGCCGTCGCAGACAAAGACGGCGCCGCCGGCGACGATCTTGGTCTTGGCGGCGACCGGAGCTTCCAGAGCGGCGGCGACGCGGCCATCGGCCAAGGCGGCGCCAGCAAACATGGAAACGGACAGAGCGGCGACAGCCGCAAGGGTACGGAGCTTCATAAGAGCCCTCCAACGTTCAGGGGAGTTGTGCAAAGATCGATGATCGGCGAAAAGCGTACTGGTCGTTCAGGCTTCGGGGATGCAAGCACCGGTATCCCCACCGATGCCACCTAGCTGAACTAAGCACTGCTTAGATATCAGTGATCAGCGATTGTGCAAGCGGAATTTATCCGCGTTACGTTATTTTTAGAAACGGCGGCTTTCGCGCGGAAACGGCGGTCAGAGCCCGAGGATCGAGTCGATCCGGCTCTCGGCCTTCTGGTGGATCTGGCGATCCTCGACCATGCCCTGGACCCGGGAATAGCGACCGTTCTTGCCAACCTTGCGGCGCAGATCGCTGTCGGTGAGCAGGCCAACGGACTTCACCGGATCGGAGAACTGGCCCATCACGGCCGCGAGAACCGCGCCGATAAAGGCGGCGGCCACGGGTGCGGCGGCGGCGATCGGATCTTCGCCGAATATGGCGTGCAGGCGGCCGATCAGCAGTTCGCGATTGGGCTGGCCTTCCAGCATCTGGACCAGGAGCAGGACGCCGCCCTCGACCGATCCGACCAGCAGCACGGCGACGAGCACGCCCAAGGCCCTCGGCCGGACGAAGAGTCCGAGCGCGGCGCCAAGGATCGCGGCTGCTGCCAGGGTGACCATGCCGCAAAGCCTACACGCTCTTGGTCAAGGGCCCGTTAAGACCGATGTTACCCAACGGCAGGATTTGGCCGTGACCGTGCGTCGCGCATACTCCGCCCGCAAGACCAAGAAAAACGCAGGGAGGCTAGGCCATGGACTTCAACCCGCCGCCGGAACTGACCGCCTATCTGGCCGTGCTCGACAGGTTCATCGAGGACGAGATCGCGCCGCTGCAGGCGCGCGACGACAACCAGCGCTTCTTCGACCACCGCCGCGAATGGGCCCGCACCGACTGGGACGGCGGCGGTCTGCCCCGCCACGACTGGGAAGAACTGCTGGCCAAGGCCCGCAAGCTGGCCGACGCCGCCGGCCACTACCGCTTCGCCCTGCCCAAGGCGTTCGGCGGTCAGGACGGCTCCAATCTCTGGATGGCGGTGATCCGCGAGCATCTGGCGTCCAAAGGGCTGGGCCTGTTCAACGACCTGCAGAACGAGCACTCGATCGTCGGCAACAATCCCTTCGTGCTGATGATCCGCGACTTTGGCCGGCCCGATCAGCAGCACCTGATCGGCGACATGCTGGATCGCGGAACCTTCCGCCCGACCTTCGGCCTCACCGAGCCCGAGCATGGCTCGGACGCCACCTTCATGGAGACCCGCGCCGTGCGCGAGACCCACAAGGGCGAAAGCGGCTGGCGGATCAACGGCGAGAAGATGTGGACCACCGGCATGCATGCCGCCACCCACTGCTGCCTGTTTGCTCGCACCTCAGGTGCGGATGGTGAAGCCAGGGGCATCACCGCCCTGCTGGTCCCTGCCCACGCGCCCGGCGTGAAGATCGAAGAGTACCTCTGGACGTTCAACATGCCGACCGACCATCCCCGGGTCAGCTTCACCAACGTCTTCGTGCCTGACAGCGCGATGTTCGGCCCCGAAGGCGGGGGCCTCGCCCTGGCCCAGCACTTCGTCCACGAGAACCGCATCCGCCAGGCGGCCTCCAGCCTGGGGGCGGCGGTGTTCTGCATAGAAGAGAGTGTGAAGTACGCGCGCGCGCGCAAACCCTTCGGAAAGCCGTTGGCCGAGAACCAGGCCATCCAGTTCCCGCTTGTCGAGCTGGCCAGCACCGCCGAGATGCTGCGCCTGCTGATCCGCAAGACCGCCTGGGAGATGGATCAGATGACCAAGCCGGAGGTCGAAAAGCGCCTCTCCGACAAGGTCTCGATGTGTAACTATCAGGCCAACCGCCTGGTCTGCGAGGCCGCCGACCGGGCCATGCAGGTGCATGGCGGCATCGGCTATTCGCGCCACAAGCCGTTCGAGCACATCTATCGTCACCACCGCCGCTATCGGATCACCGAGGGCAGCGAGGAGATCCAGATCCGCAAGGTGGCCGCCTGGCTGTTCGGCTATCTGGGCCCGCGCCGGAAAGCCTTCGCGGAGGCGGGGCTATAGGGCGTTGCGTCCGCGCCCGCCTCGCCCTTAAGTGTGCGCCGACAGACCGGCGTTATCTCCGGATCCAAACTGGCCCGAAGGGACTTCCATGCGGATGCTCAAGACCATCGCCCGCCTCGCCCCCGTTCTCGCCCTAGCCACTCTGCTTGCGGGCTGCGGGATCAACACCATCCCCACGCAGGACGAGGCGACAAAGACTGCCTGGGCCGAGGTCCAGAACCAGTATCAGCGCCGCGCCGACCTGGTCCCCAATCTCGTGGCCACCGTGAAGGGCTACGCCGCCCAGGAAAAGGACGTACTGGTCGCCGTCACGCAGGCCCGGGCCAGCGCCACCCAGGTAAAGGTCGACGCCTCGACCATCACCGACCCGGCGGCCTTCGAGAAATACGCCGCCGCCCAGGACCAGCTTTCGGGCGTGCTGGGCCGGCTGATGGTGATCCAGGAACAGTACCCGGATCTGAAGTCGAACCAGAACTTCATGGCCCTGCAAAGCCAGCTGGAAGGCACGGAAAACCGCATCACCATTTCGCGGCGCGACTACAACGAGACCGCCCAGAAGTACAATACGACGCTGCGGACCTTCCCCAGCATCCTCTGGGCCAAGACCATGTATTCGGGCCAGAAGCCGGCCGTGCTGTTCCAGGCCACGGCCTCGGCGCAGTCGGCCCCGACCGTCAGCTTCGACTCTGCGCCGCCCGCCTCGGCTCCGGCTCCGGCTCCGGCCCAGTAACTTGAGAACTACCAACCCTGTCATCCCGGCCAAGCGCGAAGCGCGCCGAGCCGGGACCGCCGGAAACGCCAGCGCCTGCCGCGGTCCCGGCTCTTGGCTGCGCTTCGGCCGGGATGACAGGAATTGGATGGCCGCTTGGCTGATCGTCGCATTGGCGGCGGCTTGCCTGGCCCTCCCCGCCTTCGCCGCGCCGAAGTTTCCGCCACTGAGCGGACGGGTGGTCGACGGGGCCAATATCCTCTCGCCCCAGGTCGAGGCCGACCTGACCGGCAAGCTGAAGGCGCTCGAGGATTCCACCGGCCGCCAGCTGGTGGTCGCCACGGTCCCGACGCTGCAAGGCTACGAGATCGAGGACTACGGCTACCAGCTCGGGCGGACCTGGGGCCTTGGCGCCAAGGACAAGGATGACGGCGCGATCCTGCTGGTCGCGCCCAATGACAAGAAGGTCCGGATCGAGGTCGGCTATGGCCTGGAGCCGGTGCTGACCGACGCCCTGTCCAGCGTCATCATTCAGAGCGCCATCATTCCGAAGTTCAAGGCCGGCGACCTGCAAGGCGGCGTCGTGGCCGGGGCCGACGAGATCGTCAAACAGCTGTCGCTGCCGGACGACGAGGCCAAGGCCAGTGTCGCCCAGGCGGCCGCCGCGCCGGAACGATCGGGTTCCAGCTTTCCGCCCATCGCGGCCCTGCTGCTGGGCCTGTTCGTGTTCTTCCTGATCACCCGCCTGCTGCCCGGACGGCCGGGACGAAATGGTCTGGGATCGGCCTTGCCGTGGATCATCCTCAACGCCCTGACCAGCGGCTCCGGTCGCGGCGGCGGATGGGGCGGCGGCGGCGGAGGCGGCGGAGGGTTCTCCGGCGGCGGCGGCTCGTTCGGCGGCGGCGGAAGTTCGGGGAGCTGGTGATGAAGAAGATGACTCCCGAAGACCAGGCCCGCATTGCGCAAGCGGTGGCGGCGGCCGAAAAGACCACCGCCGGCGAGATCTTCTGCGTGCTGGCGCCCGAAGTGTCCGACTATCGCGAAACGCCGCTCGTCTGGGCGGCGGCCATCGCCCTGGTCCTGCCGGCGGCGGCCCTGTTCGCTGGCCTGCGGCCCGAAATGCTGACCCGCCTGTTCGGCGGCTGGACCGTTGGCCACGCCTCCGCGACCGACGCGGCCATCCTCTCGGCCCTTTCGATCTATATCGCCCTGCAAGCGGCGATCTTCATCCTGGCGGCCCTGCTAGTCTCGATCCCGCCGATCCGCCGGGCCCTGACGCCTCGCGCGCTGAAGGCTGCGGCGGTCAAGCGCGCGGCCATGGAACAGTTCATGAGCCACGGCCTGCACCTGACCCGCGACCGCACCGGCGTGCTGATCTTCGCCGCCCTGGCCGAGCACCGGGTCGAGGTCATCGCCGACGAGGGCATCTACAAGGCCGCGCCCAATGCGGTGTGGGACGAGGTGGTCGCCGATCTGACCGCCGGCATGAAGCGCGGCAAGATCGCCGACGGGTTCGTCGCCGCTGTCACCCGCGTGGGCGGCATCCTGTCGGCCCATGTGCCCGTGCGCGCCGCTGACACCAATGAACTCCCCGACGGCCTGACCATCTTGCCCAAGGGCTAGAGACGGAGCGCCCATGTCCAGCATCGACCCGACCCGCGAGCAGTTCGACGCTTTCAAGGGCCTGCCGCGCGACACGCCGATCCAGATGCTGAACCTGGTGCGCCTGAAGGCCGTCGCCGACTATCCGGTCGATCATCCCGAACACGGCAAGGGACGGTCGGGCCTGGACGCCTATCGCGCCTATGGCCGCGAGACGGCGGCGCTGTTCGCCGGGCTGGGCGGTCGGCAGATCTGGGCGGGCAGGCCGGAGCTGGTGCTGACCGGTCCGACCGACGAGCGCTGGGACCTGGCCTTTATCGCCGAATACCCCAATGCCGCGGCCTTCTTCGCCATGGTCACGGATCCGGGGTACCGCGAATTCGTCAAGCACCGGACGGCGGCAGTCGAGGACTCGCGGCTGATCCGCATGTCGCCCCTCACGCCGGGCGAGGGTTTCGGCGAATAGAAACGGGGCGGCCGCTTTCGCGACCGCCCCGCCTGTCTCAAGCTCATAGATCCAGACTAGAACGTCCGGCGCACCGTCACGCCCATCGTGCGCGGTTGGCCGACCGTGTAGCCGAGACGGGCCCGGCCACCGCGTTCGCGGTCGAACGACAGCAGCGGGTTCTCGTCGAACACGTTGTTGGCGTACGCGATGATGTCCAAGCCGTTGTCCATCTCCAGGCCGATGCTGAAATTGACGATCTCGTAGCTGGGCAGCTGGAGATTGACGACCGTCGGCACGGTTCCCGTGGCCCCGCCGAAGGCCAGACCCGAGGTGAAGGAGCGCGGATTGTTCTCCTGGTCACTGGCTTGCGTATAGCGGCTGCCGATGTGCTGCACCGAAGCGTTCACATAGGCCTCGATGTTGTCCTTGAAGCGCCAGGAATAGGTGGCGTCGGCCGAGATCTGGAACTTGGGCACTGACGGCAGGCGGTTGCCCTCGCGAATGCCGCCCAGGATCGCGCCCGTCCCGTCCTTGACGGTCGAGTCGAACTCGGCTTCCAGCAGGCTGCCCGAGATGCCGACGTCAAAGCCCGGAGCCAGACGCGCCGAGAACTCGGCCTCGATGCCCTTGGTGTGGGCCTCGGGCACGTTGAACACGACGCGCGAGGAGCACGAGCCGGCGTCCAGCGTCGTCTGCAGGTTCTTGATGTCGGTATAGAAGACGGCGCTGTTGAAGCTGATCCCGCCGAAACGCGACTTCACGCCGGCTTCGTAGTTCCACAGCGTCTCGTCGTCATACGACTGGAAGCCGCCGAAGATCGCCTTGTCCTGCGGCGAGCACAGCGGCAGGTTCAGCGGATCATTGACGCCGCCGAGCCGGAAGCCCTGGGCCGCCTGGGCGTTGAAGGTCACCTGGTCATTGGCCTCGTAGCTGACCAGGACGCGCGGGGTGAAGCCGTCCGAAGAGGTTGTGTCGACCTGGTTGTCGCCATTGGCGAACAGGCCGCCCGACTTGAACCGCCGGGTTTCCTCGAAGTCGTAGAACCGGCCGCCGGCCGTGACGGTCAGCTTGTCGAGCTTGTAGCTGGCTTCGCCGAACAGGGCCTTCTGCTTGATATTGTAGGGCAGCGAGGCGTTGTAGGGCGAGTTCAGCGGGAAGCCGTTGGCCACCGCCGCCGACGTACCCGCGCCGAGCCGGGCGTCGGTATAGGCGTCGTAACCGGGCGTCGGCAGGCGCTGGTCATAGATGCGGTCGACTTCGGAATAGAAGGCGCCGAACACCCACTGGAACGGGCCATCGCCGGTCGAGCCCAGGCGCAGTTCCTGGGTGAACTGCTCCAGGTCAGTGGTGTCGACCAGCTTGGACGGCAGAACCACGGCGGCGGAGGGGAAACCCAGATCCACCGAGACGCTGCCCGTCAGGGCGCTGGCGTCGCGGTCGATGTGAATCTTGCGGTCCACATAGCTGGTCACCGAGGTCAGCTCGACCGCGCCCAGGCCGATCGAGGCGGTCAGGTCGGCCAGCAGGGTGTCGTCGGCGAAGCTCTCATCCAGCAGCAGGTGCTGCTCGCGCTCGCCCAATCGGACCGGCGCGCGGGTCGTCGTGTTGGGATTGGCGAAGAGGTTGAAGGCTTCCTGGCGGTTGAAGCCGTTGGCGCGGATCTCCTGATAGACCACGCGCGGCGTGATGCTGATGTTCTCGGTCGGCTGGAACAGCACGGCCAGACGGCCACCGGCGCGGCTGCCATCATTGACGTTTTTCTTGCGACCGCCGCCCTCGGTGCGGGCGTCGATGAAGCCGGCATATTTGGTGTAGTAGCCGACCGCGCGCACGGCGACCTTGTCCGAGACCGGCAGGTTGACCGCGCCCTTGACGTAACCGCCGGTGTCATCGCCATCCAGTATGTTGGCATTGGCTTCGATCACGCCTTCGGTGACGCCGATCTTGGGCTGATTGGTGATGTAACGGATGGTGCCGCCGACCGAACCGGAGCCGAACAGCGTGCCTTGCGGGCCACGCAGGGTTTCCACCCGGTTCAGGTCGAACAGGTCGATGTCAGGCGTGAACAGCGACAGCGAGATCACGGATTCGTCGAGATAGACCCCGACCTGTTCCTTGACGCCCGGCTGGTCGCGGACGACCTGACCGGCCGAGACGCCGCGCACCGAGACCTGGCTCTGGCCGGGGCCGAGGTTCTGGATCGTCAGGCTGGCGACGTTGCGCGACAGGTCTTCCAGGGTGACCGCGCCGGAGCGCTGGATGTCCTGCTGGGTCTGGGCGTTGATCGAGAACGGCACATCCATGATCGTCGCGTCGCGCTTGGTGGCGGTGACGATGATTTCCTCGACCGTCGAGTCCTGGGCCGCGGCCAGGGTCGGCAGGGCGACGAAGCCCGCCAAGGCGGTGGCGGCAAGCAGCGCGCGACGCGCACGCGGGCGCGGGGTTCCAAAGCTCATATGTAATCCTCCCAGACGTTCTTTTCGCGGTCTCTGAGCCTGGCTCGGCCGCAGCTTGAGCGTTCTTGCTCCGGGGGCGGAAAGTCAACGTCAATCGAGGGCGGGATTGGATAAGTGTCCGGCGATGTGTCTTGGTTGACTCACATCCGGCTCGCAGCGGCAAGGACCCGGCCAAAAGCGCCAAATCCTGGCCGATGTTTGCGCAAACCTTGCAAGACACCGGTGTCGTGGCGCGTCGATGGCGACGACCCGTCCGATGACATCACCTGGGAGCCGAATTGCTTTACGTGCGCGTGACCTTTCGCCAACGGGATTCCGAGTCTAGGGTGGCCGCCAATTCAAACTAACGTTTAACGGGGAGAAGCGCCTATGCGCGAAGCGGTCATCGTCTCTTACGCCCGCACCGGTCTGGCCAAGTCCAACCGCGGTGGTTTCAACAACACCCAGGGCGCCGCCATGGCCGGCCACGCGATCCAGCACGCGGTGTCGCGCGCCGGCCTGGACGGCGGCGAAGTGGAAGACGTGGCCCTGGGCTGCGGCGGTCCCGAAGGCGCCACCGGCATGAACGTGGCGCGGAACGCCGCCATGTGGGCCGGCCTGCCGGTCACCGTCTCGGGCCAGACCATCAACCGCTTCTGCTCGTCGGGTCTGCAGGCCATCGCCACGGCGGCCAACTATGTGCGCAATGACGGCGCCAATGTCGCCATCGGCGGCGGCGTCGAGTCGATCTCGCTGGTGCAGGGCGGCGGTCACATGAACCGCCACCACATCACCGAAGAAAAGCTGATGAAGACCCATCCGGCCCTGTGGATGGCGATGATCGACACCGCCGACATCGTGGCCAAGCGCTACAACCTCAGCCGCGAATACCAGGACGAATACGCCCTGCGCAGCCAGCAGCGCATCGCCGCCGCCCAGGCCGCCGGCCTGTTCAAGGACGAGATCGTCCCGATGGCCACCAAGATGAAGGTGGTCAACAAGGAAACCAAGGAAGAGACCTTCGTCGACTACGTGGTCGACAAGGACGAGTGCAACCGCGCCGACACCACCCTCGAAGGCCTGGCCAGCCTGAAGCCCGTCATGGGCGAGGGCAAGTTCGTCACCGCCGGCAACGCCAGCCAGCTGTCGGACGGCGCCGCCGCCGTGGTGATCATGGACGCCAAGGAAGCCTCGCGTCGCGGCCTGGAGCCCCTGGGCCTGTTCAAGGGCTTCGCCGTCGCCGGCTGCGAGCCTGACGAAATGGGCATCGGCCCGGTCTACGCCGTGCCGCGCCTGCTGGAACGCCACGGCCTCAAGGTCGATGATATCGACCTGTGGGAACTGAACGAAGCCTTCGCCAGCCAGTGCCTGTACAGCCGCGACAAGCTGGGCATCGATCCGGAGAAGTACAATGTCAACGGCGGCTCGATCGCCATCGGCCACCCCTTCGGCATGACCGGCGCCCGCTGCGCCGGCCACCTGCTGCTGGAAGGCAAGCGTCGCGGCGCCAAGCTGGGCGTGGTGACCATGTGCATCGGCGGTGGCATGGGCGCCGCCGGCCTGTTCGAAATCTTCTGATTTCGATCCGGCCGGACCAGAGGCGCCCATCACTTTTGAAGTGGCTGAAATCGCATTCGCGATTTCAGCGCGGCGCCGCCGGCCTGTTCGAAATCTTCTAGGAAAAGTGAGCCCTTCCCCCATCAAGGGGGAAGGGAGACGAGATAGAGCCCAGTGGGGCCGGAGACCTTCAATCGGGTTTCCGGCCCTTTCTGCATCCTGACGGGACGATCGGCCTTCTTTTGCGGGCGCCACTTGAACCCCGGCCTTTGGCAACCATCTGTGTTGCCGAAGGTGCATCCCGCGATTGCCGCGTGACGCCAGACCAGAGACCCGCCATGGCCATCAAGGCCTTCTTCGCCCTCGCCCTTGTCCTCGCTGTCACCATCGGACTGCTGCTGCCGACCCCCGGCGCCAACAAGCCCCGCCACGCCCAATCGTCTATCGAGACGATCGAACTGCGGCGCGGTTAGGGGCCTGCGTCAGGGCTTGGGCTGGGCCGCCAGGATCGCGGTGTGCTCGGCGCAGCCCTTGAGCGTCTCGCCGTCGATCCATACCTCGGCATAGAACCGGTAGACGCGGTCCGACATGCCGTCGGTGCAGACGCCCGGCGTCAGGCGCACGACCACTCGGCCCTTGCCTTCCTCCACGCCGTTTGAATCCCAGACGCCCTGCTGGCCATCGATCCGCACGCCGGGATTGGCGTTGCTGACCTCGGGCGCGTCGGGACGGGTCAGGGCGACGCTGGCGGCGCGGATCTTCACCGCCCAGAACGGCTCGGTCCCGACGACGTCGATATCGCCGGCATAGTCGGGTGCCCTGGCCGAGGGCGGGGCGGCGGCCGGCGGCGCGGGCTCGTCCGAAGCGCCCATCGGCGCCTCGCCGCAGGCGGCCAGGGTCAGAAGCAGGATCGACAAGGCGGCTGAGCGAAGCATGGCGGCGGCTATTCCCTGTTGCCCGTCGAGGCTAGTCTCATACGGCATGACTCGAAAAGCCTCTCCCGTGTTCCTTGAATTCTTCGCCGGCGGCGGCATGGCCCGCATCGGGCTGGGAGACGGCTGGACCTGCGCCTTCGCCAACGACTTCGACCCGCTGAAGGCGGCGACCTATCGCGCCAATTTCCCTGACGCGGCAGAACACTTTCACCAGGGCGACGTCTGGGCCATCGACGCCGACACCCTGCCGGACGCCGACCTGGCCTGGGCCTCCAGCCCCTGTCAGGACTTCAGCCTGGCCGGGGCCCGCGCGGGGTTGAGCGGCGGACGCTCCTCGGCCTTCTTCGGCTTCTGGACGCTGATGCAGGGGTTGACCGCCGCCGGTCGCGGACCGGACACCATCGTCATCGAGAACGTGGTCGGCCTGCTGACCTCGCATGAGGGCCGAGACTTCACCGCCCTGTGCCAGGCCTTGGCCGACGAAGGCTATCGCTTCGGTGCGCTGGAGGTCGACGCGGCCCGGTTCACGCCGCAGTCGCGGCCGCGGGTCTTCGTGATCGCCAGCCGTCGGCCGGCCGACGCCCTGGCCGGGCCCAGTCCGTTCCACAGCCGCGCGGTCAGGGCCGCCGAGGCGCGCCTGCCCGACGCTCTACAGGCCGCCTGGATCTGGTGGGGCCTGGACGCCCCGCCGGCCCGCAACACCGACCTTGCCGCCCTGCTGGAACCCGATGACGCCGTCACCTGGAACGCGCCCGACAGGACCCAGGCCCTGCTGGCCTTGATGGCCCCGGCCCATCGCGCCGCCGTCGAGGCCCACGTGACGCGCGGCCAACGCACGGTCGGAGCGGTGTTCAAGCGCATGCGGGGCGGCCGACAGCGGGCCGAGGTGCGGTTCGACGGCCTGGCCGGCTGCCTGCGCACCCCGCGCGGCGGCTCGTCGCGCCAGACCCTGCTGGTGATCGACAAGGGTCAGGTGCGCTCGCGCCTGATCAGCCCGCGCGAGGGCGCCCGCCTGATGGGCCTGCCCGACGGCTATGTGCTGCCCGGCAGCCAGACGGCCGGACTGCATGTGATCGGCGACGGCGTCGCCCCGCCGGTGGTGCGCTGGCTGGCAGCGCGCCTGCTGGAACCGCTGGTCGATAGCAAATCTGCAAGCCTTGCCGCCGAATGACCCGCTGACAGGCCAAAACCCACGCCGTAAGGTGGCTTTTGACCCGCCAACCTTTCGCGAGACCCCCCATGGCCGATGGCGCCTCCGCCTATGATGCCGCCCGCTACAAGCGTTCCGGGCGCGGCAAGATCTATGACTCGATCCTCGACACCATCGGCGACACCCCGCTGATCCGGCTGCCGCGCCTGTCGGCGCAGATCCAGCCCAAGGGCGAGGTCGTGGCCAAGCTGGAGTTCTTCAACCCGCTGGCCTCGGTCAAGGACCGCATCGGCGTGTCGCTGATCGAGAGTCTGGAGGCCCAGGGCCTGCTCAAGCCCGGCGACACCATCGTCGAGCCGACCAGCGGCAATACCGGCATCGCCCTGGCCTTCGTGGCCGCCGCCAAGGGCTACAAGCTGATCCTGGTCATGCCCGAAAGCATGTCGATCGAGCGCCGCAAGATGCTGCTGCTGCTGGGCGCCAAGCTGGAGCTGACCCCGGCCGAGAAGGGCATGCGCGGCGCCGTCGCCCGCGCCCAGGAGATCATCGAGGCCACCCCCGGCGCGGTGATGCCCCAGCAGTTCGAGAACGCCGCCAACCCGCTGATCCACCGCGTCTCGACGGCGGAAGAGATCTGGAACGACACCGCCGGCGCCGTCGACGCCGTGGTCTCGGGCGTCGGCACGGGCGGCACCATTTCGGGCATCGGACAGGTGCTGAAGGCCCGCAAGGCCTCGCTGAAGATGGTCGCCGTCGAGCCGGAAGCCTCGGCCGTGCTGTCGGGCGGCGCGCCCGGCCCGCACAAGATCCAGGGCATCGGCGCCGGCTTCGTGCCGGGCATCCTGGATCGCGGGGTGATCGACGAGATCGTCCAGGTCAGCAATGACGACGCCTTCGCCATGGCCCGCCGCTCGGCCGCCGTCGAGGGCCTGCCGGTCGGGATCAGCTCGGGCGCGGCCCTGACCGCCGCCTTCGACCTGGCCCTGCGCGACGACTATGCCGGCAAGCTGATCGTGGCGATCATTCCCAGCTTCGCCGAGCGCTACCTGTCCACGGCCCTGTTCGACGGGCTGTAGCCGAGCCCCGGTGACCGACGCCTGTGACCGGGCCAAGCGCCCTGCCGTCATGGCGCGGGTCAAGAACCGGGACACCGGCCCCGAGCGGCTGCTGCGCAAGACGCTGACACCGCTCGGGCCCCGGCTGGCCCAGAGCCTGGCCCAGAGCCTCGGTCAGACCCTGGATCAGGCTGCAGCGCGGACGCCGCCGGCCAGCACCTGGGTGAGCGCCGTATAGAGCTCGATCGGATCGATCGGCTTGGCGACGTGGGCGTTCATGCCGGCGGCCAGACAGGCCTCCCAGTCCTTGGGCGTGGCCGAGGCGGTGACGGCGACCACCGGGGTGTCGCGGTTGGGGCCAGAGCCGGCCCGCAAGGTGCGGGTGGCTTCGCGACCGTCCATGCCCGGCATGTAGACGTCCATCAGCACCGCGTCGAACACCTCGGTCCCCAGCAGTTCGAGGGCCTGCTCGCCGGACTCGGTCAGGGTGGCCTCAACGCCGAAGGGCTGCAGCACCAGTTCGATGGCCCGGCGATTGACCACGTGATCGTCGACCACCAGCACCCTCGCGCCGGCGATGGACGGGCCGCTGTCTTGCGCTGTCGGTGCCTCGGCGGCCTCGACGGTCAGGGTCAGGGTGAAGGTCGCGCCGTGACCCTCCACGCTGCTGACGGCCAGGTCGCCGCCCATCAGGCGGGCCAGTTCACGGCTGATCACCAGCCCCAGTCCCGAGCCGCCGTGCTGGCGAACCACACTGGTGCTCAGCTGCTCGAACGGCGTGAACAACCGCGACAGATTGGCCGGGGAAATCCCGGAACCGGTGTCGGCGATCGTGATCGTCAGGCGCTGCGCCACGCCGTCTTCTCGACTGTCGAACCGCACCGTGATCACGCCCCGGTCGGTAAACTTGATGGCGTTGGAGAGCAGATTATTGAGCACCTGGCGCAGGCGCATCGCATCGCCCGCCACCCATCTGGGCAGGGTCGCGGCGCCTTCGATCCTGAGGCGAAGGCCCTTTCTGGCCAATTCCGGCCGCCATAGCCGCAGGGTATCGGCCAGGGTCTGGCGCAGGTTGAACGGCGCCTTCTCGACGGCCATGCGGCCGACATCCAGGCGCGAGAAGTCCAGCAGGTCGTTGAGCAGGGCCCGCATCAGGCCGCCGGCGTCCGAGATCAGCTGGGCGTGGATCTTGGAACTGGCCTCGGGGACATCGCTGTGAAGGCGCGCCGCGCCGGCCAGGATGGCGCTGATCGGGGTGCGGAGTTCATGGCTGATCATGGCCACGAAGGCCGACTTGGCGGCCACAGCCTCCTCGGCCTCATGTCGACGTAACTCGGCCTCGTCCTTGGCGTCGGCCTCGGCCTTCAGGGCCGCGCTGAGGGTGCGGCTGGCCACGGCGACCGACGCAATCAGCAGCAGGGCGCCCACCCACAGGGCGTTGGCGAGGGGCGCGTCCGGATTGGCCGCCCGGGCCACCAACGGCGCGACCAGCAGATACAACACATGGGGTGCGGCGGCCCAAAGGGTCGCTGACCTCTGGCCGGCATTGACGACAATGACGTTGAGCAGCGCGCCGGCCAGCAGCATGCCGCCCAGGGTGGGGGCGAACCGCTGGTGCGAGGCAAAGAGCGGAAGGGCCAGGAAGCCGAAAATGGCCGCCGTAACGAAGGGCAAGGCCGCCAGCACCCGCCGGCGCCAGCGCGCGGGCCGCACCTCGGGATTGGCCAGGACCTCGCGGGTAATCCAGAATTCGAGCGTCAGAGCCGCCAGATACAGCCCGGCCCAGATCCACACCCACCGCATATCGACGAAGACATAGAGGATGACCGAAATGGTCACCGTGGCGAATAGGCGCAGATAGAGGTTGGCGCGTCGCGAACTTGCGGCGCGCGCCAAGTCGCTCTGCGTTTCGCTCACCCCCATCGACGCCACATCCCCCCGGCTTGACGCACGCGTTCAGCTACCGGCCAGTTTCAGCGCCGAGACCTCAGATGACGCGAAGCACCAGCATCCCGTCAATGGTCAAGTTGTCGGCGTTTCCGTGGGGCGGCCGCAATTTTCGTGGCGAACCCGGCCTTCTCGGGATTCACCCGAGGCAAATTCGACCCTGGCGGCGCGCGGCGCGCGGCGCGCCAGGACCCGTCGATCACGGGCGGGGTCCAAACACGCGCTCGAGATCCGCCTCTTCAACGCCGTCGATCTCAAGCCGCTTGAGACGCGCGGTCGCGCCCGCCGCCAGCCGGACGGCGGATTTGGGAATGCGCAGGCTCTTGGCGATAAAGCCGATCAGGGCGGCATTGGCCTCGCCCTCTACCGGGGCGCTGGCCACGCGCACGTTCAGAAAGGGCCGGCCGTCAGCGTCCACAGCCCAGCCGTCTGCGCCGTCGCGCCCGCCGCGCGGCGTCAGGCGGACGGCCAGCAGCATGGATCAGCCCAGCAGGCCGATCAGCGCAAACTTCAGTGACGGCAACAGGATGTCTTTGACGCCCGTGATCAGCAACAGGACGATGATCGCGCTGATATCCACCCCGCCCAGCGGCGGAATGATCCGCTGGAACGGCCGCAGTACCGGGCCGGTCACCCGGTCCAGGAATGTGCTGATCTGATAGACGGCGCTATTGCGCAGATTGATCACGTCGAACGCCACCAGCCAGCTGAGGACAGCCGAGATGATAATGGCCCACCAGAGCAGGCTGAGCAGCGCGGAAGCGATGAAGAAGACAAAGGTGATAATGGCGGCCATGGGTTTCCCGTCCGAGTCTCCCGCTTCTTGCCGCGCCTTGCCCCCGCTGGCAAGCCAAGCTGAATTGCCCCGCTTGACGCAGGCCCCGCCCCGCCTTATTCCCGCGCTTCCTTGGGGCCGTAGCTCAGATGGTAGAGCGCCTCGTTCGCAATGAGGAGGTCAGGGGTTCGATTCCCCTCGGCTCCACCAAGGACCTCCAAGCGCTTCAAAAGCTTGGGCTTTCAGTCAGCTACTGATGACGCGGAGCAGCACTGTTACGACAGGCTGTTACGATGTCGCTTTCCACCAACGTCGTTAGACGTGGGTCCATCTACTATTTCCGCGTTGGCGTGCCCCGTCACCTTCGCGCGTTTGTCGGGCGTGATGAGCTGTGGCGTTCCCTCAGGACCTCACAGGCGACCACCGCGCGAAGATACGGGGCTCTCCTTCATCTCTTGACTGAACGGCTCTGGCGCGATCTGGAGCGCCTCATGCAATCCAATATCGAGCGCGTTGATCGCGATGAAGTCCAAGCGCTTATTAACGGCTGGCTGAAGGCCCAACTCGACGAAGATGCGTATCTCCGAGAAGCGCCAGAAGGCGAGTTGTTCGCTGGCGCGATCCTTCAAACCACTCCCGAAGGGACTGCTGACCGGGTCGTGAAGCTGGTTTCATATGAAGAGGCCGCTGAATCCTTGGACGACCCGTTCGGTGGTCTCCAAGCTGGACAATGCGTCGTGCGCGACGTCAGCGAACTGACCTTGAAAAGGGCCGGTTTGAGCAAGATTTACCGCGACGCGGCGAAACGTCACACTGAAGAGATTGAGGACGTTGCCGAAGACCATGTGAAGGCGCTTTTCGACGCGCTAGGCATTCCGGTGGATGAGTTTTCAGGGAAGTTCGAGACGGCGACGCTCATGATGATGCGTGCCCATCGCGATCTCTGGGAGGCGATGGAGAAGCGGGAGGCTGCACACTGGCGTCCTATCTTGGATGAAGACCCCGCAGCGGCACTCAGTGACCGCCTCGCGGCAATTGAACTTCGACCTCCGGCACCAGTAGCCTTCAAAGCTCCGACCAATCGATTGTCCGGCATATCGATCAGCATCGGAGCTTCAGCCGCGATCAAGGCGATTGCTAAGAAGGAGGACTTATCTACCAAGCGCGTCGAAGACTACGACGTAGCCGTGGAGCGGTTCATCGACTTCCTCGGGGAAGATGCTGAGCTGGTCGCGGTCGACGGCGACAAGGCCTTCGCTTTCATGCGGGCGCTGGAAAACTTTCCATCCAACGCCACGAAGCGCGTGCCCTATCGCAACCTTCCCTCGTTCAAAGAGAAGCTCGACGCCGCCGCTGAGCTAGACGAAGTCGACACGCTGGCACCCAACACCATCAACACGAAGTACATCACCCCATTGCGGGCGATTTACGCTTGGCACCTGGGTGAGAATGACAAGGCCGGGAACCCCTTCAATGGAATCCGGGCAAAGAAGCCCAGGAAGGATGACCCCGCCAAGAGACGCCGGGACGTCTCCCCGACAGAGATCGTAAAGCTTCTATCCCTGCCACTTTTCACTGGGTCGATGGGCCTGTCCCAGTGGCCACTTTATGAGCCTGGCACTAAGCGCGTGAACGATTGGCGGTTCTGGGTGCCGCTGATCTGTCTCTTCAGCGGAATGCGCCTCAACGAAGCCTGCGGGCTTGGCGTTGCAGATGTCCGCACCTCGCCAGAGGGGATCGTCTTCTTCCACGTGCGCGATGAGATCGAAGGTCAGCGACTGAAGTCGATTGCTGCTCGCCGTCGCATCCCGGTCCATAGCGCGCTGACCGAGGTCGGCTTTCTCCGGTTCGTTCAAGCGGCGGAACGGGCAGGTAAGGAGCGCATCTTCGACGACTTGGAGGAGGACGATGACGGATACTTCTCCGGTATTCCGTCCAAGTTCTTCGCCGGTCTCCGCCCCGGTTACGTTGACGAGCAGCCGGAGCACCCCGGCAAGCTGACGTTCCATTCGAAGCGTCACACCGTCATGACCCGCTTGCGGGCAGCAGGCGTTCGGGAAGACGTGTCGAAGGCGCTCATAGGTCACGAACAGAGCGACGTTCACGGCCACTATGGCGAGTTCGATATTCCCACGCTGAAGGTCGCTGTAGAGAAGATCAACTATCGAGGGCTCAACCTGGACCGGGTTCGCCAACCTTAGGGCCTGGGGCAACATCAGGGAGGCCCTCTGCTCGTCGCTCTACGCTCCTCATTGCGACCCACTCCGGCGTTCCAACTACAGGCCGCTCTCGGGCCAGCACCATCACCTTCTTAGGCGTTCCGTTGCGGACGATTTCCAACGGGTAGTTCACGCCTGCAGGTATCTTGTTCAGTTGTTTTCTTAAGTCCTCCATCGACTTTAAGGACTTGCCGTTCACAGCAGTGAGCAGATCACCGACCCGTAAACCCGCCTCACTGCCCGGCGAGCCCTCAAAGACGATCGTGACGGGAATAGAAACCTTCTTGCCTTCGATCTCTTCGCTGCCACCAATACCAAGATAGATGCCAGGAATTCGGCTTCCTGGCGGCAGCTCGCCGCCAGCCTGGATCAAAAACCCCTGCAAGTTGTTTTGGGTCGTATCATCAACATAGGGCTGTTGGCGAAGTTGGCCAAAAGCCATTTGGGTTTCTACCCATGCCGCAGCTTGCGCGCGAGCATGAGGACCAACCTGAGCTATGCTGAAACGCACGAATGTACGCGGGGTGGTGGAATAGCTGTTACCAACCAACAACTGTTGAAACGCAGCCTTCACGGTACCAACCGGAATTTCGCAAACGACTTGGTTTGTCGTTTGGCTTGCCACCTGCCATCCCCTGTTCATACAGGCGTTGGAGATTTTGCTGTGAGCATCAGCCAACGACGTAGCCTCGAAGACAGCGTCTGGCTGTCCCGATGGGGTCAACACTTCCCGCGCAGCCAGCACCGGACTCGACACAAGCGTCAATGCAGCAACCAAAGCGATTAAACGCATTCCGCCTCCCACCTGTTTTTTGTTGCTCAGCAATAGGGGACTACAAGCTTAACTGCAACCTTAGTGGGCTTCTGTGGACCTGACTCAACGCTTCGCAGCGCGCTGGATAGCTGATCTCGAAACGCCATACTCCGCAGCGAGGGCAGCGAGCGATAATCCATCCAGACGCCTTTTCTGGACCTCCGCCACCTGGGGTGCCGTCAACGCAGCTGGGCGGCCTACCACCTTCCCCTCAGCCTTTGCACGGGTCAGCCCGGATTGGGTTCGTTCGATCAGCAGGTCTCGCTCGAACTCAGCCACCGCCGCGATGACACCCATCGTCATCTTGCCCGCAGGACTGGTCAGATCGACGCCCCCGAGCGCTAGGCAGTGAACGCGGACGCCGTCCCTCGCCAGCCGATCAACGGTCGAGCGGACATCCATCGCGTTGCGGCCGAGCCGGTCGAGCTTCGTGACGATGAGGATGTTGCCGTCTTCTAGACGATCAACCAAGCGGGCGAACCCAGGGCGATCCATCGCGGCGCTAGAGCCCGAGATCGTTTCCACGACGACACGCTTGGCGTCCAGATTGAACCCCGCAGCCTCGATCTCCTGGACTTGATTGTCAGTCGTTTGGTCCGTCGTGGACACCCTGCAGTTCGCCACTCGGTTGACTCAGCGCGCCTGACAAGGCGCAGTGCGCGCCGCTACACGCTTAGAGGGTTGTCGGCAGAGTATGGAAGTTGATGTGTTTATTCAGCGCTGGACGGCGCGTGAGGGCGGTGCTGAACGCGCCAACTATCAAATGTTCCTGGCCGAGCTGTGTGACGTCATCGGCGTGCCACGCCCTGATCCCGCCGGAGCAGAAACCCATCTAAACGACTACGCTTTCGAACGCGCCGTAAAGTCCGGTGAGATCGACCTCACCGCCAGCACCAAGCGGATCGACCTCTACAAGCGCGGGGCCTTTATCCTCGAAGCCAAGCAGTCACGCTTGCCCGGCAAACGGAAAGCTATCCCCGGCCAGCTCAGCATCCTGGGCGACGAGCCTGAGCAGCTAGGCCGCCGGACGGTGGCCAAGGGCTGGGACGTTCTGATGAAAAACGCCTTCAATCAGGCTCGCGAGTACGCCCACCTGCTCCCGACCGACCACCAGACGCCGCCGTTCCTGATCGTCGCCGACGTGGGCCACTGTTTCGAGCTGTATGCAGACTTCTCCGGCACCGGGCGAGGCTACAGCCAGTTCCCGGACCGCCAGTCCTTCCGCGTCTATTTGGAGGACCTGCGAGACGAGAAAGTCCGCGTCCGACTGGCGGCGATCTGGACCGACCCGACCGCACTGGACCCTACGCGGGAGTCCGTTCGCGTCACGCGAGAGATCGCCAAAAGGCTGGCCGAGGTGACCCGGGCGCTGGAGGGTAAGCACCCGGCAGAGGACGTGGCCCACTTCCTGATGCGCTGCATCTTCACGATGTTCGCCGAGGACGTGGACCTGCTGCCCAAGGGCGAGTTCACCCGACTGCTGGCCGACTGCCTCGACAGCCCCGACAGCTTTGCCCCGCTGATCACCGAACTGTGGTCTCGCATGGATGACGCGGACTACGAAAAGCGGTTCTTCTCCTTTTTCAAGACCCACCTGCGCCACTTCAACGGCAACCTGTTCAAGAACGCCCGCGCCTTCCCGTTGGGCCGCGAGGAAATCGGCGAGCTGCTGGCCGCTGCCAAATCGGTCTGGACCGAGGTTGATCCGGCCATCTTCGGCACCCTGCTGGAACAGGCGCTGGACCCGGACGAGCGCCGCAAGCTGGGGGCGCATTACACCCCGCGCGCTTATGTCGAGCGGCTGGTCGGGGTCACGGTCATGGAGCCATTGCGCGCCGACTGGCAGGCCGTCCAGACCAAGGCGGAAGACGCGGTCGAGGCCAGCAAGCGCGAGGACGCCGTGCGCTTCATCCGCGCCTTCCACCACCAGCTCTGCACCACCCGCGTGCTCGACCCCGCCTGTGGCACCGGGAATTTTCTCTATGTCTCGCTGGAGCTGATGAAGCGGCTGGAGGGCGAGGTGCTGGAGCGGCTGGCCGAGCTGGGCGAGAGCGAGACCATCGGCTTCGAGACCGTCGACCCTCACCAGTTCCTTGGGCTGGAGCTGAACCCCCGCGCCGCCGCCATCGCCGAGTTGGTCGTCTGGATCGGCTATCTGCAACAGCACTATCGCAACCGCTCCGGCCACCCGGCCGAGCCGATCCTCCGCGCCTTTGAGAACGTCAACTTCGGCAAGCGCGACGGATACGACGCGGTCCTGACCTGGGACGGCTATCCGCTGACAACCGTGGTCGAGAAGGACGGCCAACGGGTCGAGACCTATCCCAACGCTCGGCGGCCGGCCTGGCCCGAGGCGGAGTTCATCGTCGGGAACCCGCCGTTCTTGGGCAAGGGCGCAGCGAAGCGCGGGCCGCTGGGCGATGCATACGTTGACGCGTTGGCGTCCTCGCACCCGCAAGTGAACGAAGCTGCGGATTTCGTCATGTACTGGTGGGACCACGCTGCCGAATTGCTAACCCGCAAGAAGACGCCACTGCGGCGCTTCGGATTGGTCACGACAAACTCCATTGGCCAAGTGCTCCAGCGAAGGGTCATCGAGCGCCACCTGTACGCAAAAACTCCGATCAGTATTGTGTTCGCCGTGCCGGATCATCCTTGGACCAGAGCGACGAAGGATAGCGCTGCAGTTCGAATTGCGATGACGGTTGCCGACTCGGGAACCAAAGACGGAGCCCTGCTCGACGTGGTGTCAGAGACAGGTCTCGATACAGATGAGCCGATCCTGATGTTCGATCTCTGTCATGGCAAGATCAACTCAGACCTCACGGTCGGTGTTGATGTCACGACAGCACGAACACTAACAGCTAATGACGGTATGTCCTGCAATGGCATGATGCTGGCGGGGCAAGGGTTCGTGCTTGATCGGGCCAACGCAGAACGGCTAATGGCCCGCGACGGCGATGGCGGTTTGCTGCAGCCAGTCATTCGCCGCCATATCGGCGGCAGCGAGCTCACTCGGCGGCAACTCGACGGTTTCGTGATCGACTTCTTTGACCTTTCGGAGAGTGATGCCCGACGAACTGCTCCGAGCGCGTTTCAACACCTCCTGGAAACCGTAAAGCCAGAGCGCGACAAAAACCGGAGAGATTCTTTTCGGCGCAGGTGGTGGATTTTTGGAGAGCCTCGCCGGACCTTCCGCCCCGCTCTAGCCGAATTGGATCGCTTCATCGCGACGACCCGGACTTCGAAGCACCGCGTCTTTCAATTCGTGGATGCAGATATCATTCCAAATCACGAGATCGTCGTGATCGCCAGCGACGATGCGTTCCATTTGGCAGTTCTTGCGTCGCGCAACCATTCCCTATGGGCAGAACGAGCGGGTGGTTGGATGGGCGTCGGAAATGACCCTCGCTACAACAAATCTAGAACCTTCGACCCCTTCCCTTTCCCCGCCCCGCCAGATGACCTGAAGGCCGGTATGCACGCCCTCGGCGAGGAGTTGGACGCGACGCGCAAGCGGGTCCAGGCCGAGCATCCCGACCTGACCCTGACCGGCCTCTACAATGTGCTGGAGAAGCTGAAGGCCAAGGCCCCGCTGACGCCCGCCGACGAGGACGTCAAGCAGCGCGGCCTGGTGCTGATCCTCAAGGAGTTGCACGAGCAGATCGATGCCCTGACGGCCGACGCCTACGGCTGGCCGCGCGACCTGACTGACGAGCAGATTTTGGAGCGGCTGGTGGCGCTGAACGCCGAGCGAGCCAAGGAAGAGGCCGCAGGTCATGTGCGCTGGCTTAGGCCCGACTACCAGATCCCCCGCTTCGCAAAAGGCGCGGTGGCAAAGTCTGGCGATCTGGACCTTGGAACGACTATTGTCGCCATCGACAAGGGTCTGCCTGTCTTCCCGAAGGATCGCTACGAACAGCCCCTCGCCGTCGAAGCGGCTCTCGTGGCTGCGGGTCGACCGATGGATGCCGTCGACCTTGCGCGTGCCTTCAAAGGCCGGTCGAAGGTCGTCGAGCAGCGCATTGTGCAGGTGCTGGGAACCTTGGCCCGATATGGCCGGGTCACGGCACTCGCTGATGGCAAGTTTGCCGCGCGGAAGGCCGCCTGATGCCCATTCGAAACGCCATTTGGACGGTGGATGGGAAGCCCCGACAGCTGTCCGAAGGACGCCTCCCTAGCGAGCGCGCTCTGGAAGACATGATCGTATCGTCCCCGCGCATTCTATCGGACGAATGGATGCTAATCGGTCGGCAAGAGCGCACTGCGTCCGGCGGCTTCATCGACTTGCTCGCGGTTGCGCCGGACGGTGCCTTGGTTCTCATCGAGCTGAAGCGAGATCGAACCCCTCGCGAAGTGGTCGCTCAAGCGATCGACTACGCCGTCTGGGTCGAAGAGCTGGAGGCGCAAGATATCGACGCCATCTATCGCCGCTTCGCGCCCGGGCGCGACCTTGCGGCGGATTTTCAGGCGCGGTTCGGACAGTCCCTCGACGAGGAGACCCTGAACGAGAGCCACCAGATCGTCATCGTCGCCGCGTCACTGGACGACAGCAGCGAGCGGATCGTGGGCTATTTGAATAAACGGGACATCGCTATCAACGTCCTGTGCTTTCAGGTCTTTGACCTCGGCGGCCAGCAACTTCTGAGCCGTTCCTGGCTCTTGGACCCGGTCCACACCCAAGTTAGCGCCGCCGCTGCTCCCAAGGTGCGGGGCCAGCGCGAGAGTGAGCCCTGGAACGGCGAATTCTATGCGTCCTACGGCCTGGCCGATGGTCGCCGGTCATGGAATGAGGCGCGACGCTTCGGCTTCATCAGCGCCGGTGGTGGGGCTTGGTACAGCAACACCCTGAACCTCCTGAACGTCGGTGATCGGATATGGGTGAAGGCTCCCGGCCACGGCTTCCTGGGAATGGGCGAAGTGACAGGTCGTCCCCAGCCGTCGGCAGAGTTCACCATCACGACCCCGGAGGGAGACCGCCCGGCGTTGGAAGTCTTGTCGGAGGGCGACTACCACCGCGCGGTCGCCGGCGATCCGGAGCGTAGCGAATATTTCGTCCCGGTCCGCTGGGTCCACACGGTCCCTCTGGAGGAGGCCGTGAACGAGCTCGGGATGTTCGGCAATCAGAACACCGTCTGCAAGCCGACCACTCCGAAGTGGCGGACCACTGTCGAGCGACTGAAGGAGCGCTGGCCGGAGATCGGTCAAGCCTAGACCCCGGATCGGGTTATGCCAACTTCGTCACCCAATGAATTGCTGACCGGGACACTTGGAACTCACGCCCAAGCGCTCAAAGAGACGCACCCTCTGGGCCCAGTTCAGCCGATATAGGCGACCGGATCGAATTCCTGTCCCAGGAATGAGACGGAGGTAACCCTGTTCATTCCCTTGGATTCGATCAGACCATTGGTCAGCATTGATCGAACCAGCCCATTGGCGAGCGTGTCCGCCAGACGCTGGCACATCGGCGGCGGCAGCCAAAGGGCCGTCTCGAATTCGCTCTTGGTCACACGGACAAAGCCGATCCGGTTCCTGCGAAGGTCGTCCTTGGCCAGCAGCTTATCTTCGACGAAGCCTGGCTCTGGGAATATCGCCACCTGCCCCACCCGCCCCTTGAAGCGATCCGGCCACAGGCACTCCGTTTGGAAGCTGAGCGTCTGAGTTTCTTCGAACGGCTCGTCGGCCCGCCGCCGTCGATCATGCTGAATGCCGAAGCTCCAGCGCAGCGACGGCGCGCTCGCGATGAAGACGAACTCTTCGTGCGTTGGCTTCAACTTTCCAGGCTTCGCCATGCCTACCTCCCCGGATGCGGGCTCGACGATCGCAGCGACGGTGAGACCGCGTTCTGTTTGAGTATACCTCTGCGAGACGATCAAATGAGACGACCGGAGTGTGCTTTTAGGCCCGACAATCGCATTCCGAGACGATATGGTCTCTAGGTCTAGAACCTAACGAGACAATTCATAATGTCAGTCATCGGTTACGCCCGCGTCAGCACCACCGGCCAGTCCCTCGATATCCAGCGCGAACAGCTTCTCGCCGCCGGGTGCGAGCGTGTCTTTGAGGAGAAGATGAGCGGGACGACCACCGAGGGCCGCGAGCGGCTGGAAGAGGCCCTTCGCTACGTCCGCGAGGGTGACGTTTTCACAATATGCAGGTTGGACCGTTTGGCCAGATCAATGATCGATCTGCGCAAGATCGTTGATGAGCTGACCGCGAAGGGCGTCGGCTTTCGGGTCCTTCAGCAGGGGGCTATCGACACGACGCGGTCGGACGGTCGTCTCCTCCTGAACATCCTGGCCTCGTTCGCGGAGTTCGAGACCGATATCCGGAAAGAGCGTCAAGCTGACGGCATCGAAAAGGCCAAGTCCAAGGGCGTCTACAAGGGACGCAAACGGTCTATCAGCGCGGCTTCTATAGCCGAGCTGGAGGGCGCGGGCTTGGGACCGACTGCGATCGCGAAGCGGCTCGGCATCGGGCGGGCCAGCGTCTACCGACTCAAGTCGGAAGGTGCAGCGTAACTGCCGGGGGTCCGTAGCGCTGGCTCAGCTACCCTACCATATAGGCGAATTAAACTAAAACAGTAAATTAGTATACTAATTTATAATATTGATATATTTGCAAACAATCTATGAAATACCAAATAATAAGTCCTGGATAGCCCATTCTATCCAGGGCGTCTTAATATAACTATTTTCCGCCCTTTCGTCCAAACATCGGCTTGTGAACTTCCCAGAGAGCGTCCTCTAATGCTGCGATCGCAATTGCGCCTGTCTCTTGACTATAGAAGGCGTAATGAAGTTCTAGAGAAACATCTGCGGGTAGCCATTTATTTAACTTTAAACCGTATGTTTTCGCAGAACCTAGACCAAAGTGATCTCTTAACCTCTTGGGGAGATTGCGCGATGATCCAACATACAAAATGTTAGATAGCGCTCCATGGTCGCGAGGAAGATTTTCAACATTCCCACGAGCCTTCCTAAAGGCATCAGCTACACGTTCTACCTGATCCGATTCCGAAATGGCGAATACATAAAGCGCAGCGCGCCCATCGCTCAAAAGCTTTAAATCGCTCTCAAGCTTTTTACAGCAGTCGTTCGATTTAATGAAATCTAGATTAAGTTTGAGCGCGTGTACTTCAGCGGATTTTACTGAATTGATACTCGATTTTGTGGAATCTATAATTTCGAGTGACTTTTTAACAATACCATCAAACATGTCATCGCATCCTCAAGTTTATCGGGAAATAGTCTCAATCTTCCTGATGATCCGGAAATTGTATGCGATGCTCGGCCAAGAGCTCATCGTGAAGTTCTGGTATGTGCCGGTTAGCGACGACGTTTAGCCATGAGATATCTGCGGCTGTGTAGCCGTCTGGTCGCGTTGTGGAACGGTGATGAATAGTGGCAAAAATAGCAGGAATTTTTCTCTCGGCTTCGTCCACGTGGCACCCCTAAATCAAACCTAGATTGTGCTCGAAGCTAATGGCATTTTTGCTCGCTGGAAATGAGCTTTGCAGGTTCGTTCTTGGCCGCGATCCGAAGCTGCTGAAGCCCTGGCCGACGAGGAGTTGATGGCTTCGATGTTGGACGGGGAGTAGCGTTCCATCATCAATGCGCGCCTCGTCACTTCCTCGACGCCCTGCGCGTCGGCTCGCACGTCGCCGAAGCCTAGGTTTTGTGCCGACTTAATGGCGGGGCTCCTAACCGGTCGATTTGGGAACGCCTTAGCTCGATGTGGTTCAATCCGAGTCGGTCACGAACGGCACCTTACCAGGGCCCATGCACGGGCATTTCATCCGGCGCGCTGCACGAGCGGCCCCAGCTGGCCCATTGCAGACCTCGAGGCCGGTAGCCGAAGCCGAACTTCATCACGCTTAGAGTTTGAAATTCCACGGCTATCCATCCCGTCCCTAGCACCGGTACGGGACCTTGAGCCACTCAAGAAATAATACCTAGCCGGGTTATTTAGTTGAACTTTCGGCCTTAGGTGGAATCTACCTTCACTGCACCCGCTTTCTCGCTACAACCCTGTGGTGCCGACCATCAGTCGGCTTCGGGGAGTGAACATGAAAATTAGGCCAATTCTCGCGCTTTGTGCTGTCCTTGCTCTAGCTGCATGTGAAACAACAACGGCCATTCCGTACCAAGCCAGCACTCAGAACGTGATCAGCGCCCAGCGGACATTAAAGCCTGCAAACACCAAGGTGACGCTCGGCGCTTTCACCGCGAACGGTACAGAGGCTGAAAAACCAACTTGCCGTGCAATGGGACAGTTGGACGTGGCACCGGGCAAGAGCGTCGAAGCTTTCATTCGCGACGCATTCCAATCCGAGCTGTTCATGGCTGGCGCATACGACGAGGCGTCTGCTGCAAGCATTTCCGGCCAAGTAGATCGTGTTGAAGTCAACACGATGGGCACTGGTTCCTGGACGCTCGCCATCACGGTCAAGTCGACCACGTTCCCCGAAGGCTATAGTGTCACGACGACATTCCCATTTGCGTCAAGCTTCAGCGCTATTTCGGCTTGCCAGAATGCAGTTTCGGCATTCAATCCAGCCGTCCAAGACTTGCTGGGCAAAGTTGTGAGTCATCCGAATTTCGGCAAACTTTCTGGCGCACGCTGATCTGATCTGGGGCGCGCAAGGCGCGCCCCAGTTTTACTTGCTTTGTGACAATCCTAACTCTGCAGCGACTGGGCAGCGCTTTTCCACCGCAGAGGTCGCGAGTGCGTCGTACTGCCCTTTCAGAGAAGCTATCTCGACGTCCATATCCCCGCCAGCAACTAGGAATAGCGCTGGCCAATACAATGCTATGCCGACGCCGACCGCAATGGCATCCGCCTTTGCTTTGGTTCTCTGCATACCCGCGATCGAAGTGACGCGCTCATGAACTCTCAAAAGTTCTTGGCGAACTTGGTTGCAGTCAAAATCCGAATAAGCTTCCGACGACATTATAGTCGGCGCAATCTTCTCGGGTGCAGTGGCGCACGCAGACAGCAACATTGAGGCCGTAATGGTGGCTAAAATTTTGTTTATCATCGTGTCCCCCGCATCATGAATGACGGAATATTGCAAACTTGGCAATCAGTCATCAACTAAACCGAGGTATTTCTTGCCGTAGGCTGCAGCACATAATTTATGAATCATCATTCTCGAACTTTGATTGCTAGTGCCCCCGAAGCTTGAGGCGGTTTAAACCCCCAGAAGGTCCGGACGCAGGGCGTGGATCGCGGCGAAGATCGATAGCCCAAGCGCCCCTATCGCGAAGAAGAGAGCGCTCCGGCCGGTTCCCTTGCGCACGTCATGGAGCGCAAGGACCGCGCACAGAGCGGCGAGAGCGACTGTCGTCCAGAGGGGTGGAAGGGGCATGGAGTGTCCTCGAAATCGTCACCCGTGGTTGCATTGCGCAGCTTTAACGTAAAGGTATAGGTGCGCCGTCGATCTAGTTGCTGCCCCGACGGGCGTTGACGAACCTCTTGGATGCCGGAAGGTCCGTTCCGTGGGCTGGGCGGAAGTCAGGCTTAGTTTTTTGTTGGGTGGGCAGGCATGGCTAGAGCGAATCTTGGCACCACGACCGTCGGGTCCGTAAATCGAAACGGCCAGCGCGTCGTTGGTCCGACGGGCCTCGCTGGAACGGATCACGGCCAGCGCGTCTATGTCCTCGCTTGCTCAACTTGCGGCCATGAGTACGGCGCGAATGGCAGCGACGTTTGGCAGCGTCTTTGCCCTGTGTGCTCCGGATCGGCTCCAGGCTTCCCGGTCACTTCTTCGGACGTCATTGATACGCCCGCCGAGAGCCCTCAGGGCCGAAACCCGAACTGGTCACGCGACGAGCTGATCCTCGCTTTAGACATCTACATGACCAACCCAGCGTCTCCTCCGGGGAAGACATCGAGGGCGGTCATCGAGCTTTCGGAACTCCTCAACAGGCTCGGCAACCAGGTCCGGGGAAGCGTCGGTGCGACGTTCAGGAACCCCGCCGGGGTCTACATGAAGATGATGAATTTGCGCGCGCACGACCCTGCGGTCGCAGCGGCGGGAAACGTCGGTCTGACTTCCGGAGGCAAAGGGGATGAGCTCGTCTGGAATGAGTTCGCTGGAAATCGCGATCTTCTGAAGAAGGTGGCTGATGCCATCCGAAAGGCGGTCTCCAATGTGGAGATCGAACCCATTCCTTTCGACGACGATGAACACATGATGGAGGCACCGGAAGGACGCGTTCTCACGCGCCTTCATCGCTACAAAGAGCGGAACCGGAAACTTATCGAGATCAAAAAGGCGAAGATTTTCAAGAGAACTGGAAAGCTAGTTTGCGAGGTTTGTGAGTTCGATTTTTCGCAAAAATATGGAGAGCGAGGACAAGGCTTCATCGAAGCACATCACATCAAACCCGTTCATTCACTTCCGGAAGAAGGGAAGACCAAAGAAGATGATCTCGCGCTTCTTTGTTCCAACTGTCACAGAATGGTTCACTCCTCTCGACCCTGGTTATCGATAGAGGAGCTGAGAGACATTCTCGTTTCTTAGTCACTCGGACTAGGCGTCTTCGACGCCAGAGCGATCCCCTCCGTCCTACGCTGCGCTGCGGACATCCGGCGATAACGCTCTCGTAGTGTTTCGAGTGAGAAGGACTTGAGGGAGGGAAGCGATTGATCGCCTTGATCGATGATCCCGAGTGATCTCGTTCGCTTCTGTATTTCAGACATAGCTGCGCAATGGGCGATTTCTCGTCCCACTGGATGGCCAGGTCTGAGGGATGGGTTTGGCGTCGTTTAGAACGCCTTATCGTCCGGGCTTAGTCGGTACCGATCGTCTGATCTTGTGACCGACCTGCGCGCGTCCTTAGTGCCGGATGCGGGCAGGGATTTTGGAGTATTTGGGCTGTGAGGGGCGCGGGGTGTCGAGAAGGGTGCTGGTGATCCAGATATTCGGGTTGGTCGTTTTCTTCGTGATGTAGGAGGCGAGCTTGTCGAGGTCTGTGATGGGCTGAAGGTCGAAAGTTGGGCTGAAGCGTGCACCCTTAACAACCCATCCGGATGGGTTGGTCGTGACGGGAACGGGAAGGTTCGGCAGGAAAGATCGCTGTTCGCGGCTCATCCCTTTATCCGGAAGTTCGGCGACCAAAAGATCAGCGCCGACCGACATATCAACGCCCCAGGCCTCCCGCAGGAAGCCTCGGAATAGAGGCTCCTCGCCTTCCTCAAGAGAGGCAAATCCGTGGCAGTGCGGATCGCTCGCACCCATCCGGCCGGTCAACTCGGGGATAAGAAGCATAAAGGGGAGGTCGAGGTGGGTGGGCTGAACTCGGTTCGGTAGGCCGCGCCCGCGACGCGCGTAACGCTCCAGCCACTTGCCGATGAAGGGGGCCAGTTCACGATCCGGATCAAACCGCGCTTCGCAATGAAGGCCCAGCTTCAACGAAATGAAATGCGTCGCATTATGGTCAGCGGCGAATTTAACAATCCCGCTACGTATAGGTTTGGCGCTGAGGCGCTGCTCTCCAATGTTCATTTCACATCAATATAGCACAGATCGATGTCCGAGGCATCTGATAATTTGAATTGAACGACTATGTTGCCGAGGCGCAACAGAATGCTATCTTGCTAGCAAGATAGCATTCTAGATGTTGTGATAGTATCCACTAATCCGAAAAACGCACTCGTTAGTGCTCCGTTGCGCTGGCCCCTACCTATGGCCGGTTGTTTTTTGGAATCGAATACCGGCGAGATGCATCAGCGCGAACGCCCTCGCTTGAGGACCAACCGACCATCGTCAGGCAACTTGGTGACGATAGGTGTGGGCTCCTGATCATGCGGGTCGCCAACGTTCATGCACTCGACGACCGGTCGCCGCTTCGGTCCACGCAGGGCCAGGTCGCTGCTGTGTGAGAACTTGGTGCCGCGCGGCGCGAGTACGCCATCGTACAGGGCGACTTCAAATTCCGGGGCCTGATCGATCATCCAGCCCAGAGCGACGTCCAAGGGGTCGGCGTCTAGTGCTGTCGCTAGGGCCGGAAGTTGGTTGGCGCTCGGCATCCGCCAGCCATTGAACCATTCTTCGACGACTTGAGGGCTCAGTTCCATCTCACGGGCCAAATCGGCGACGGTCATCCGCCGCGCGGTGGTCATGTCGTGTAGGTAAGTCAAAAACTGCATTGGTTTGGTCATGGTCGCTCCTTGATTTGAAGCGACCATAAACGACCATGAACGCAGGGGCTCTTGGCAAGCGCTGAGCTGACCTTGGGATCGACTTGCGCTGACTAAGTGACTGTGTTGATCCGGAATACGTCCAGATGACTCCAGGATCGCGCTAGAGCGGTTGTTCACGGTTTGTGGTGGCCACCTAGCTACGAAGGGCTTCGCGCGCTCTACGGTCGCCCCCGGGGCTCAGCGTCCGGTGGGCGGCGACCCGCAAGCGGACATCGCGAAGGTCGGCTGAGGGTGGTGGGCTCAATCGGCCAAGTCGAGGGAGAGAGCCGCGCCGATCACGAGCATCCGGAGCGCGACACCGTATCGGAGCGCTCCAATCCTGAGTTTGTTGAGGTAGTGCGTGGCGACGAAGGTTCCAACAAAGGCCGAAAGTGTGCTCACTAGCACCAAATCAAGCCCCTTCACGGAGAATGAGGTGGCGTAGGTTGTCAGGCGGGACAGTCCGGCTGGAGCCGAGCACGGTGTATCGAACGGTGCGGGGCGGACGGCGGGGGGCAGAACCCGACTGGTTTGAAATCCGCGATGCAGAACTCATACGCGCACCCCTCGCTATCGAAGAGGCCTTTGTGCTAGGAAAACATCGTTCGAAGGGGCGTAGAAATGATAAAATTCATTGTTCACGCATGGGATTTCATCTTCAATCACAACGTGAGCCCTCTGCGTCACATCGAAGACGTGGCCATCAGGCACTACGTCCTCCAGGCCTTGGGGTTCATGTGGGCGGTGAGCGTTTCAATCGCGATCGGCAGCTACACGACTGCTTTCGCTAACATTATCGGCCACGCCGTGTTGATCGGCGCGGCGGCCATTACGGTCGCCACCTACACTGCTGCGAAGGTAAAGCCGTCCGTGTTCAAGGGTTCTGGGCGTCGAGCGGATGGCGAGCACGATTGAGCTTCTGCTCTCAACGAAAGGCTAGAACCTGGGTCAAGCGACGAGGAGCGCAAGGTGCAGCCTTTCGCCGAGCCGCTTCGCGGTGGTGATCGCGTCGGGTTTCAGGCGACGCTGAACGTCTGCTTTGGGCCGTTTCTCCCCGTTGGATCGGCGGCAACAAGCGAACATCGGCCCGAACCGGTTCCACCACAGCCGGACAGCATCGTGGCTGATGTCGACGCCGCGTCCAAACAGCCGGTCCTGGACATTCCTCAGCGCGAACGGATAGCGGACGTAAATCATACCGACTAGGCGGATCACTTCGGGGGAGGAGCCGAACTGCCAAAACGGGGCGTCGGGCTTCTTCTGGCGGAGCGTTTCGATGGCCCAAACCTTGACCCCCGCCCGCCGGTGCTTTTGAGCGGTCAATGCCCCGAGCGGTGATGGAGCTCAATAGAATTGGCGTGCTATGAAACTCAAGCCTAAGGAAGTCTTGCAGACAGCCTCGCTGAACTGCCTCGCCAACCGCCCGTCCGGGGCGGATTGCGCCTTTCGAATGGAGACCCGGTGAGTAAGCCCGAGAACCCTAACGAGCCGGTCTCCGAGAAGATCCGCGCTCGACTGAAAGCCTCCCGGAAGCGATTCCATGCCAACGACAACATCTCCGCATTCTTGGAGCCCGGGGATCTCGAAGCGCTCCTCGCCGAGGTGGAGGGCAAGTTCAAGGGCGTGCTGGAAAGCCTGGTGATCGACACCGAGAGTGATCACAACACCCAGGAAACGGCGCGGCGTGTGGCCAAGATGTATCTGACCGAGGTTTTCCGGGGCCGATACGCCAGCCCGCCTCCGGTTACGGAGTTTCCAAACGCCGCATCGTTGAACGAGCTCATGATCGTGGGCCCCATCACGATCCGCAGCGCCTGCAGCCACCATTTTTGTCCGATCATGGGGAAGCTCTGGGTCGGGCTGATGCCCAACGAGCATTCCAATCTGATCGGCCTGTCCAAATACTCCCGCCTCGCCGAATGGGTGATGTCACGCCCCCAGATCCAGGAGGAGGCCATCACCCAGATGGCCGATCTTCTGATGGAGAAGGTGCGGCCCGACGGTCTGGCCGTTGTCATGGAAGCTGATCACTTCTGCATGCACTGGCGCGGGGTGAAGGACAACGAGACCATGATGATCAACAGCGTCATGCGCGGCTCCTTCCTCAAGGATCACCACCTGCGCAGCGAGTTCCTCTCGCTGCTGAAGCAACGGAGTTGATGATGCTGGTTCGCTGCCTTTACGCCAGCCGTCCTGTCGCCGCCCTGCAAGGGGCCGCCCTTGACACGATCCTCGAGCAGTCGCGCAAGAACAACCCGGCGCTGGGCATCACCGGGCTGCTGTGCATCTCGGACAACCTGTTCATCCAAGTGATCGAGGGCGGTCGCGACGAAGTCTGCGACCTGTTCAACGCCATCGTCCGGGACGACCGGCACCAACAGGTCCGACTGCTTGCCTACGAGGAGATTTCGGAGCGACGGTTCGGGAACTGGACAATGGGCCATGTGAGCATAAACAAGCTCAACCCCAGCCTGCTTCTGAAGTATTTCAGACGGGTCGAGCTCAATCCATTCGAATGCTCGGGCGCGGCGACCATGGCCTTGCTTGGGGAACTGGTGGCGACCGCCTCGATCCTCAACCGGTCGGAATAGCGCCCGGTTCAGGGCTGGCGGTGCCGGTTCGGTCGACCATCTTGTCAGGTTGACGGCAATCGGCCGCAAAGCTCCCTACCCAGTCAGCAGATCAAGCAGCGGCTGTCGCAGCCGCCCAAGTCCGGTGAGCTTCAACCCGTAGCTGGCGGAGGGCCGGTCGGCGGAACAGGCGGGGCTGGAGATTGAAGGTATCGTAGAGCGGGGTGTGAGGGTTTGAGAACGTCTGGTTTGGGTGAAAGCTGCCATTGGCTCCAGCCCCGATATCGGACGCACGCTGTCCCATGCGACGCCGGATAGCCATCTTATAACCCCGGCCGGGTCAGCACCGAGACCACCGCCCGGACGCCAAAAGACTTTTTCAGGCCGCCCTCGGACGATGTTGGCCGGGAACTCGCGTTAGGTTCCGTGCAAGTGCACCTTTTCCGCCATTGAAAGACCGAGGTCGCAGAGCCTGGTCTGACAAGGAGGCGGAGGAACGAGTTTGAGAGGATAAGGGTAGCTTAAAAAGACCCAGCCGGAAATCGTTCGGGTTCGATCAAGTCCTATCAGGCGTCAGAGGATAAGGGTCCGAGGTGGCCTTCGCTGGCTATTGGCTGGACCAGGGTCCCATAGGGCGACTTTTTCTAGGACTTCGACCTTCCGGACGGCTGCACAACCGGCCAGCTCGCACCTTGCGCTGTTACGGGCGACTGTTACGACTCTCACTCCCTCGTGCTGCTTCGCGCGCTAGGTGGCTGTCTTCGTTGGCTGGGCTTCGTCGAAGGGTTCGCCTCCCCTCGGCTCCACCAAGGACCTCTCCCCAAACACCCCTTTTCAGCCTCCTGCGGCCCTATGTCGGCAACCCGGCGGTTCGCGCCTGCGGTAGCAGTTAGGCTTGGCCGCCGCCTCTCGCCTCCGGGGGCCTGGCGCCGGGGGCCGCATGATCTATTTTTGCTACATCTATTCGCGCGGTTCGGATGTCCCTCACATGGAGGCGCTGGCCTGCGCCTCGCTGGCCGAAGCCCAGGCGCGCTGCCGGCGTATGCTTGACGATCACGGCGCGGCCACAGGGGCCGAGCTGTTCGACGAAGACCGGCGGGTGGCCGTGATTTCGCGCGACGAAGATCCCGCGCGCCAGGCGCAAACCTAGCCCGCCTCCCGCCCTCGAAAGACATGTTCATGCCCCGCCATCCGGCCCAAGCGGCATACTGACGCAGGCCAGACCCCAGGACACGCGCGACGACTCGTCGCAGGCGTCCGCCCGGGTCGGTTAACGGGATGTCCGCCGCTGCGCAGCATCCTCACCAAGCGTTCGACAGACTTTCGACGCGCTGGAGTCGTCAAATGCACGCACAGTTCATGACCAGCGTTCGCCGCCGCCGTCCCGCCCTCGGGATCGGCTGCATGGCCGCCGCATCTATGCTTGGCACATCGAGCCTGGCTCTGGCGGACGACGCCCCATCGTCCGCTCTTGACCTGAGCATAGGCTACACCGCCGACATCACAGGCGTGGTCGACGGCGGGATTTCGAGGCGCGGTCGCTTTCTCGACAATCTCGAGCTGGGCCTCGATCTGGATCTGGACAAGGCGGTCGGCTGGACCGGCGGATCGGCGCACATGCTGGTGCTCAACAACAGCGGCGGCATGCCCAACGACGATGCGGGGACGGCCCAGGGCGTCGACAATATCGAGGTCTCACGCCAGCGCACCCGCCTGTTCGAGGCCTGGGTGCAGCAGAGCTTCGCCGCTGACAGCGCCTCGGTGCGGATCGGCCTTTACGATCTCAACAGCGAATTCTACGCCAATGACAGCGCCGGGCTGCTCATCGCTCCGGCCTTCGGCATCGGCTCGGAACTGGCCGCCACCGGCCCCAACGGCCCGTCGATCTTTCCCTCCACCGCCCTGGCCATCCGCCTGAAATGGGCGCCGCGCCAGGATCTTTACATCCAGGCCGCCGTATTGAACGCCAAGGCCGGCGTGCTGGGCGACCCCGACGGGATCGACACCTCGTTACATGACGGGGCCCTGCTGATCGCCGAGGCGGGCTGGGCCGGCTCCGGAAAACTGGCCATCGGCGCCTGGCGCTATAGCCGCAAGCAGGACGACATCCGCGACCTGGACCCCGCCGGCGGACCGGCGCACCGCAACGCCCAAGGCGCCTATCTGCTGGCCGAGCATCCGCTGGACGCGCGAGCCGAAGGCCCGCGTCGTGCTGTCGCCTTCGCGCGCCTGGGCCTGTCAGACGGCGCCACCACCGACTTTTCGGGGGGCTGGCAGGCCGGGATCCTGATCCAGCAGGTCTTTGCAAGTCGCCCCGACAGCGCCCTGTCATTCGGCGCCAACCAGGCCTGGTTCAGCGACAAGAGCCGCGCCAACGCCCTCGACGCCGGCACGTCCCTGCGCCGCTCTGAATCGGCCCTGGAACTGACCTATTCCGACACGTTCGGCCCGATCACCCTGCAGCCCGACCTGCAATATGTGATCAACCCGGCCGGCGACGCAGGCATCGGCCACGCGGTCATCGCGGCCCTGCGGGTCAGCGTCGGGTTCTAGGCCAAAGGCGACAACCCAAAGCCGAAATCTTGAATGTAAGGCATTTTTGCCTTACATTCTTGAGGCACGGAGGCGCGGGATGCAGACGCTTACAGTCACCAGCAAGGGTCAGGTTACCCTTCGCAAGGGATTGCTCGACCATCTGGGCATCGGACCCGGCGACAAGATCACCCTGAGCAAGCTGCCCGATGGGCGGATTGAGGTGAGGGCCGCGAAACCTGCCGGCGACATCGCCGATGCGTTCGACTTCCTCAAGCGCCAGGGCGGGCCATCCCTCTCCATCGAGGAGATGAACGCCATCGCCGCCCGCGGCTGGGCCGGCAAGCGGTGAAGATCACCGCCGACACCAACATCCTCGTCCGGGCGATCACCGGAGACGATCCGCAGCAAAGCCCTCGGGCCCAGGCCGAACTGGCCAAGGCCGAGCTTGTCGCCCTGACCCTGCCCGCTCTGTGCGAACTGGTGTGGGTGCTGTCCAGGGGCTACCGGGTCCCCGCTTCAGATATTGCCGAAGCCATCCAGCGGCTGATGAACGGTGCCAATGTTGTCGTCGACAGCCCGGCGGCGGAGGCTGGCCTGAGCGTGCTCAGGGCCGGCGGCGACTTTGCCGATGGCGTCATCGCCCATGAAGGCGGCTGGCTGGGCGCCGAGACCTTCGTGTCGTTCGACGACCAGGCCGTGAGGTTGCTGGATAATCAGGGCCTGAGCGCGCGCTTCCCCGCGTGAGCCGGAATTTCGCGGGCTGGAACGGTCCCGATGCAAAGCGGGCCCGCCGTGGATGCGGCGAGCCCGTTTCGTCGAACCTCCATCGGAAGCGTTGAATCAGAACTCTTCCCACTCTTCCTTGACCGCAACGGCGGCCGAGCTACGGCCTGGACGGACGGCGGTCTGCGGACGGGCGCGCGGCGGTGGCGCGGCGCGGGGCGCCTCCTGCGCCCCACCGCCGGCGGACACCTTGAACCGGCCGACCAGATTGGCGAGCTCGCTGGCCTCGCCCTTCAGGGCGTGGGTGGCGGCGGTGGCCTGCTCGACCATGGCGGCGTTCTGCTGAACCACCTGATCCATCTGGTTCACGGCCTGATTGACCTCGTGCAGACCCGTGGACTGGTCGGTGGCCGAGGCCGCGATCTCGTTGACCAGAGCGTCGATCGAGGCGACCTGGGTGACGATGCGCTGCAGGGCCTCGCCCGTCTGGCCCACCAGGCTGACGCCCGTGCCGACCTGCTGGGTCGAGGTCGAGATCAGCACCTTGATCTCCTTGGCCGCGTCGGCCGAACGCTGGGCGAGCGCCCGCACTTCCTGCGCCACGACCGCGAAGCCACGACCGGCTTCACCGGCGCGAGCGGCTTCGACGCCGGCGTTCAGGGCCAGAAGGTTGGTCTGGAAAGCGATCTCGTCGATCACCCCGATGATGTTGCCGACCTTCTGCGAGGACCCCTCGATCTCGGTCATGGCGGCGACGGCCCGGCTGACGATCTCGCCCGAGCGCTGGGCGTCGGTGCGGGCATTGGCCACCACCTGCGAGGCTTCCTTGGCGCCCGAGGCCGTCCGGCGGACCGTGGCGGTGATCTCGTCGAGGGCGGCGGCGGTTTCTTCCAGGCTGGCGGCCTGCTGCTCGGTGCGGCGCGACAGGTCATCAGACGCCCGGGCGATCTCGTCGGCGCCGGCGCTGACGCCGCCCGTGGTGGCGGTGATCGCCTTCATCGCATCCAGCACCCGTTCGGCGGCGGTGTTGAAATTGCTCTTCAGGCTCTCGGCCTTGGGCGAGAACGGTATCGTGATGCGGTGCGTGAGGTCGCCTGAGGCCAGGTGATCCAGGGCCTCGTTGAGGGCGGCGAAATTGGCCGCATCGCTGCGGGCCGCCTCAATCTTCTCGTCCTCGTTGGCGGCGCGCTCGGCCTCAACGGCCTGGCGCTGATCGGCGGCGTCGGCCTCGAGGCGGATCTTCTCGAGCGCGGCTTCCTTGAAGTGGCTGACGGCGGCCGCCATCTGGCCGATCTCGTCCTTGCGGCCGGCGGCCGGCACCGCCACCGAGTGGTCGCCCGAGGCCAGGCGGCGCATCGCGCCGGTCATGGCGGCGACGGGGCCGGCGATGCCGCTGGTCAGCAGCAGGCCGCTGGCCAGGGCGATGGCGGCGGTGACCAGGATGCCGATGGCCAGGGTCAGGGTCGAGGCGGCCGAGGTCTTCTTCTGGGCGGCGGCTTCGGCGGCGACAACGGCCTCGGAGTCGTCGACGATGGCCTGGATGGCGTTCTCGACCGGCTCGACGGCCTTGTCGGCGACGCCGTCATGCTTGACCAGGTCGATGGCCTGCGGGCGGGTCAGGGGATCGCGGCCAAGGCTCAGGGCGGGCTCGATGGCCTGCGAGCGATAGTCAGCATAGGCGGCGTCAACGGCGGCGATGCGGGCCAGATCGGCCTCGTCGCCCTTGTTCAGCTCACGCAGCTTGTCCAGCGCCGCCAGGAACTTGGGCTTGTGGGCCTCTTCCAGACGCTTGACGTAGTACTCATCGCCCGACAGCAGGAAGCCCCGCAGCGAGTTCTCCTGCCGGGTCAGACGGAAGGCTGCGGTGTCGGCGGCGCGCAGCGACTGATAGGCTCGCTCGGTCCGCTCGACGGAATTGGTCAGGCTCAGCGTGTTGGCGTACAGCGCTGCGCCCATCAGCATGATCGTGGCCAGCATGACGGTAAACACCGTCATCAGCTTTTGCGGAATTCTCAGATCGCCGAACGACACAGCCAACTCCTGGATTGTGTGACGGCGCCATCAAACCTCAGATATTACAGATATTTAGGCCTGAATCTGGGTCAATGCGCCGGCCCTAGGCATGCCCTGCAATCCGTTTCCACGGCATTAACGTTGACGCAACGTAGTGTCGCACATCGCCCCGTTCTGCGGTTTTTGATCAGTGGGCCTCATCCCAGTTGAGCGCCGCGCGGGCCTCGACGGTCAGGGGTACGGAGATGGCCACCGCCGGCTCGGCGGCGCCTTCCATCACCCGACGCGCCACAGCGCAGGTCGCTTCGGCCTCGGCCTCGGGGGCTTCGAAGACCAGTTCATCGTGCACCTGCAGCAGGACACGGGACGAAAGCCCGGCCTCGACCAGGGCACCCGGCATGCGGATCATCGCCCGACGCATCACATCGGCTGCCGCGCCCTGGATCGGCGCATTGATCGCCGCCCGCTCGGAAAACTGCCGCTGGGCCGCCGACTTGGCGTGGATGTCGGGGATGTTGATCCTGCGGCCAAAGATCGTCGTCACGAAGCCGTTGGCACGCACAAAGGTCTTGGTGGCGTCCATATAGGCCTGGATGCCCGGGAAGCGCTCGAAATAGGTCTTGATATAGGCCCCGGCCTCGCCCTGGCCGATGCCAAGCTGGTTGGCCAGGCCGAACGCCGAGATGCCATAGACGATGCCGAAATTGATCGCCTTGGCCCGACGACGCACCTCGCTGGGCATGCCCTCGATCGGCACGCCGAACATTTCCGAGGCGGTCATGGCGTGGATGTCCAGGCCCTCCTGGAAGGCCTTCTTCAGCTGCGGGATGTCGCCGATATGGGCCAGCAGGCGCAGCTCGATCTGGCTGTAGTCGGCGCTGATCAGCAGCTTGCCCGGCGCGGCCACGAAGGCCTTGCGGATCTTGCGGCCTTCCTCGGTGCGGATCGGGATGTTCTGCAGGTTGGGATCCGATGACGACAGCCGCCCCGTCGTCGTCGCCGCCAGGGCGTAGGACGTATGGATGCGGTTCTCGCTGCCGGGCGCGATGGCGGCGATCAGGTTGTCGGTATAGGTGCCCTTGAGCTTGGACAGCTGACGCCAGTCCAGCAGCACCCGCGGCAGCTCGTGCTCCAGGGCCAGGCTTTCCAGCACGTCGCTGTCGGTCGACCACTGGCCGGTGGCGGTCTTCTTGCCGCCCTTCAGGGCCATTTCGCCAAACAGCACGTCGCCCACCTGTTTGGGACTGCCCAGGTTGAACGGACGGCCGACCAGCGCCTGAGCCTTGGCCTCGAACTCGGCCATCCGCATCGAGAACGCGTTGGACAGCCGGCGCAGGGTCTCGGGATCGACCCGGATGCCGTCGTTTTCCATCGCCGCCAGCACCGGCGGCAGGGGGCGCTCCAGGGTCTCATAGACCGTCAGCAGGCCCTTGGCGGCCAGCTGGGGCTTGAGGATGTTGTAGAGCCGCAGGGTGACGTCGGCATCCTCGGCGGCATAGGCCGTGGCCTCAACCAGGCCCACATGCTTGAAGCTGATCTGGCTCTTGCCCGTCCCGGCCACCTGCTTGAACGGGATCGGCTTGTGGCCCAGCCACAGCTCTGACAGCTCGTCCATGCCATGACCGTGCAGCCCGGCCTCCAGCACATAGCTGATCAGCATGGTGTCATCGATCGGCCCGACCTGGACGCCGTAGCGCGACAGCACGGCGATATCGTACTTGCCGTTCTGGGCCACCTTCAGCACCGCCGGGTTTTCCAGCATCGGGCGCAGCACGGCGATCGCCTCGGCCAGCGGGATCTGCTCCAGGCTGGCGGCGGTCTCGAAGGCCAGGCCCTCGGCCTTTTCCTCGTGGGCCAGCGGAATATAGCAGGCCTCGCCCGGCGCGAGGGCCAGGGACACGCCGACCAGACCGGCCGTGGCCGAGCCCAGGGCGTCGGTCTCGGTGTCGAAGGCGACAATGCCCTTGGCCGTGGCCCGGTCGACCCAGGCCTGCAGGGTGGCCAGGTCGCGCACGCAGGCATAGGCGCTGGTGTCGATGGCCACAGGATCGCCGGCTGGAGCCGCTGCCGCCCGGGCTGCGGCTCCGGCATAGGACACGGTCGCCACCGGGGCACCGGGCGCGGCGCCCGGCCCTCTTTCACCTGGCGGACGATCCAGGCTGCGCGGCGCGGCGGCGGCGCTGCCGTCCCCAACCCGGCGGGCCAGGCTGCTGAACTCCATCGCCTCGAGGAAGGCCTGCAGAACCGCCTTGTCGGGCTCGCGAAGAGTCAGGTCGCTGATCGGCTCGGGCAGGGGCGTATCGCAGTCCAGCTGCACCAGCTGACGCGACAGGCGGATCTGGTCGGCGAACGCGATGAGCGTCTCGCGCCGCTTGGGCTGCTTGATCTCGCCGGCCCGCGCCAACAGCGTGTCGAGGTCACCATATTCATTGATCAGCTGGGCGGCGGTCTTGATGCCGATACCGGGGGCACCGGGCACATTGTCGACGCTGTCGCCGCACAGGGCCTGAACATCAACCACCTTGTCGGGATAGACGCCGAATTTCTCGAACACCTGCTCGCGGTCGATGCGCAGGCCCTTCATCGGGTCAAACATCGAGACGCCGTCGCCGACCAGTTGCATCAGGTCCTTGTCGGACGAGACGATCACCGCCTCGCCGCCCATTTCGCGCACCCGGCAGGCATAGGCGGCGATCAGGTCGTCGGCCTCATAGCCGGGCAGCTCGATGGCCGGCACGCCAAAGGCCAGGGTCGCCTCGCGCACCAGCGGAAACTGCGGGATCAGGTCCTCGGGCGCCGGCGGGCGGTGGGCCTTGTACTGGTCATAGAGCTTGTTGCGGAAGGTCTTTTCCGAGTGGTCCCAGATCACCGCCAGGTGGGTGGGCGTATCGCCCTGCATGTCGCGCAGCAGCTTCCACAGCATGTTGCAGAAGCCCTGCACCGCGCCCACCGGCAGGCCGTCGCTCTTGCGGGTCAGGGGCGGCAGGGCGTGATAGGCGCGGAACAGATAGGCCGAGCCGTCGACCAGGAACAGCCGCACGGCGGGGCCGTCTGCGGGCATGGTCGGGGCGGTGGCAGAATCGGCGGGCGCAGCGGTGTCGGTCATGGCCGGACCATAGGCTGGCGACCGGGCGGCGGGAAGACTTGGCGGGTGGGCACGTTTTTGGGGGGATGTCGGGCGCTGGCTCCGCTGATCCCCCCGGCCACCGCCGCTGGCCCCCTCGTGACCGCTACGCGGTCGTCCTCCTCCCTTTTCAGGGGGAAGATGAAACGCGCCGACCTCATCTTCCCCCTCCGGGGGAAGACGGCTGCGCAGCAGCCCGTAGGGGGCAAGTGCGGGGGATACAGCGCAGTCTATCCCCGTACTTTCCCGAACAAACTCCAACTAGATCAATCGCTTGTAAAATAATCGATCGCGCCAATCCTCGGCGCTCAAACCTCCCGCATAATCATAGCTGTCCCTGTCGCAGGGGGAGGCGCCTGGATCCGGCCCAACAGCGGCGATGGGGATGGAGCTGAGCGGGGCCGCGCGGTCACG
>JANOSS010000062.1:0-4677 GCA_031415995.1 Caulobacter sp.
CAGGATCGCGCCCTGGCGGATCAGGTCGTTGGGTCCCCTGGCGCGCGGATCCAGCGGCGAGCCGGGCACGGCGAAGACGTCGCGGCCCTGCTCGGCGGCCAGGCGGGCGGTGATCAGCGAGCCGGACTTCAGCTCGGCCTCGACCACCACCACACCCAGCGACAGGCCCGAGATGATCCGGTTGCGGCGCGGGAAGTCCTTGGCCTGGGCGCGGCGGTCGGGAGCGCTTTCGGATACCACGCAGCCTTCGACAGCCAGGCGGGCGTGCAGGGCGGCATGTTCGGGGGGATAGATGTCGCTGACGCCGCCACCCAGCACGGCCACCGTGCCGGTGCGCATCGCGCCCTGGTGAGCCGCGCCGTCGACGCCGCGCGCCATGCCGCTGACGATCACATGGCCGGCCTCGCCCAGTTCGGCGGCCAGTTGCCGGGCGAAGCGCTGGCCGGCGGCCGAGGCGATGCGGGCTCCGACGATGGCGATACTGGGCTGGGGCAGCAGTTCGACGCGGCCCAGGGCCCACAGCACCGGCGGCGGCGGATCCAGAGCGGCCAGGCGGGCGGGAAAGTCCGGCTCGCAGCCGCACAGCAACCGCGCGCCCAGGGCCGCGCCGGTTTCCAGTTCGCGCTCGATCACGTCGCGGGGCGGCGGTGTCAAAGGCGTGGCGCGACCGCCGCGACGGGAGAGGTCGGGCAGGGCGCTCAGGGCCCGCTCGGGCGTGCCGTAGCGGGTTAGCAAATGGTCGAAGGCGACGGGGCCGACCGTCTCGGTGCGCGCCAGCCGAAGCCAGGCCAGGCGCTGAATGTCCGAGAGTCGGCCCAGGGTCATGCAGAAATCGGCGTCATGCGGGATCGGGCTTTTTCTTGTTACCGCCGATCTTGGGCTCCTGGCCCTTCATCAAACGGGCGATGTTCTCGCGGTGGCGGATGAAGATCAGCACGGCCATGAACAGGGCCAGCACCAGCATGGCGTAGGGCTGGTCGGTGGCCAGGGCGAATGGCGCGGCCAGGGCGGCGGCGGTCAGGGCGGCCAGCGAGCTGATCCGGAACAGGGCCGCCATAGCGATCCAGGTGATCGCGGCCAGCACGCCCACGGGCCAGCAGGCGGCCAGCAGAACGCCATAGAAGGTGGCCACGCCCTTGCCGCCCTTGAACTTCAACCACACCGGAAAGAGGTGGCCGAGGAACGCCGCGCCGCCGGCCAGGGCGACGATGGCGGCGCTGTCGTTGGTCAGCCAGCGGGCCAGCAGCACGGCCAGCACGCCCTTGCCGGCGTCGCCGATCAGGGTGATGGCCGCCAGGTCCTTGCGCCCCGAGCGCAGCACGTTGGTCGCGCCGATATTGCCCGACCCGATCAGGCGGATGTCGCCGGCCCCGCCCAGCCGCGTGGCGATCAGCCCGAACGGGATAGAGCCCAGCAGATAACCGCCGATGACGGTGATCGCGAGCGTGAGATAGACGGCTTGAGCGAGATCTTGCACGTTTCGACCCTAAGGCGAGTTGCGAGCGATTTCAACCGCTGCGCAAAGGTTTGGTTGGCGCAGGTGTAGCAGCAGACTCAGGGCGGCGGCAAAACTCGGCGGTTTTCCCTTCTCCCCTTGCGGGAGAAGGTGGCCGCGGAGCGGACGGATGAGGGGTCCACTCGATCTGTCCGCGCGACCCCTCATCCGTCGCCTTACGGCGACACCTTCTCCCGCAGGGGGAGAAGGGCGGGTCTCTACCCCTCCGCCCGATGCACCACACGCCCATCGACCAGCGTCATCAGCACCTGTCCCTGCAGCCTGCGCCCGTCGAACGGCGAGTTCTTGGACTTGGATAGCAACTTGGCCGCGTCCACGATGATCGGCGCGTCGATGTCGCACAGCACCAGATCCGCCGGAGCGCCCGGTGCGATGCGGCCGCCGCGCAGGTTCAGCAGTTCAGCCGGGGCCAAGGTCACCGCGCGGATCAGATCCACAAGCGGCAGGCGTTCGTCGTGATAGAGCGACAGCAGGGCCGGCAGCAGGGTTTCGACGCCGATGGCGCCGGGCGCCGCCTCGTCGAAAGGCAGGCGCTTGTCCTCGGCCGGGGCCGGGGCGTGAGCCGAGACCACGATGTCGATCAGGCCCGAAGCCAGGGCCTCGATCAGCGCCTGGCGGTCGTCCTCGCCGCGCAGGGGCGGGGTGAGCTTGGCGAAGCTGCGATAGTCGCCGATGTCGAGCTCGTTGAACGACAGGTGGTTGATCGACACGCTGGCATGCAGCCGCAAACCGCGCGCCTTGCCGCGAGCGAGCGTTTCCAGCGCGCCGGCGCTGGTGATCTGGTCGACCAGCAGGCGGCCGCCGGTGGCTTCCAGCAGGGCGATGTCGCGCTCCAGCATGATCCGCTCGGCCATCGGCGAGATCGCGGGCAGGCCCAGGCGGCCGGCGAATTCGCCGTTGATCGCCGCTCCCCCTTTGGCCAGCCACATGTCCATCGGCCGGTGGGCCAGCAGGGTGTCAAAGCCCTTGGCGTAGGTCAGGATGCGCTGGAAAACCTTGGAGTCGACGATCGGGCGGTCGGCGTCGGTGATGTAGACGCAGCCGGCCTCGCGCATCAGGCCGATCTCGGCCATCTGCTCGCCGCGCAGGCCCTTGGTCGCCGCGCCGGCGCACAGGATGCGGGCGCTGTCGATGTCGCGCGAGCGGCGCAGGATGAAGTCGACCACGCTGGGATCGTCGATGGCCGGATCGGTGTCGGGCTGGACGACGATCGAGGTAACGCCGCCGGCGGCGGCGGCGCGGGCGGCCGAGGCCAGGGTTTCCTTGGTCTCGGAGCCCGGCTCGCCGGTCTTGACCCGCAGGTCGATCAGGCCGGGGGCCAGCAGGGCCCCGCCACAATCGATAACCCGGACACCCTTGCCCAGCTTGCCGAACTCGCGGCCCTTGGCGACGTCGGAAATGACGCCTTCGGAGACGATGACGCCGCCGGGACCGTCATAGCCGCTCTCGGGATCGACCAGGCGGGCATTGGTGAAAGCCAGGGGCTGGGGGGCGTTCATGAGTTCAGGTCTCGCGAACCGAATACAAACATCCGCTCTCCCCGGCCTTCGCCGGGGAGAGCGGAAGAAAAGAGGTGGCCCAAAATCATCGCCCGGCCTCCTCGATGCGCGCGGCGAGGCTGGTGAGCACCGCCATCCGGGCGGCGACGCCCATCTCCACCTGATCCTGGATCAGGCTGACGGCCGGATCGTCGGCCACGTCGCTGTCGATCTCGACGCCCCGGTTCATGGGCCCAGGATGCATGACCTTGGCCCCCGGCGCGGCGCGCGACAGCTTTTCGCGGTCCAGGCCATAGAAGCGAAAATATTCGCGGGTCGAGGGTACGAAACCGCCCTGCATCCGCTCCAGTTGCAGGCGCAGCATCATCACCACATCGACCCCGGCCAGGCCCGACTTCATGTCGTTGTGGACGGTGACGCCCCAGCGCTCAGCCTGGGCCGGCATCAGGGTGGCGGGACCCACCAGCCGCACACTGGCCCCCAGGGTGTGCAGCAGGGAGACGTTCGAGCGCGCCACGCGGCTGTGCAAAACATCGCCGCAGATCGCCACCGTCAGGCCCGAGACCCGGCCAAAGGCGCGGCGGATCGACAAGGCGTCCAGCAGGGCCTGGGTCGGGTGCTCGTGCTGGCCGTCGCCGGCGTTGATCACGTGGCCGCTGACCTTCTGGCTGAGCAGGGAGGCGGCGCCCGATGAGGCGTGACGCACCACCAGCAGGTCGGGCCGCATGGCGTTCAGGGTCACGGCGGTGTCGATCAGGGTCTCGCCCTTGGTGATCGACGAGGTGCGCGGGCTCATGTTTACGACGTCGGCGCCCAGGCGCTTGCCGGCGATCTCGAAGCTGGACTGGGTGCGCGTGCTGTTCTCGAAGAACAGGTTCATCAGCGTCCGGCCCTTGAGCAGGTCCAGCGACTTGGAGGTCTGGCGGTTGAAGGCGACGAACGCCTCGGCCAGGTCCAGCAGGTCGGCCGCCTGCGGCGCGTTCAGGTCGCCGGCGGACAGGAAATGGCGCTTTGGGAACGCAAAGGCGCGGGCGCGGATCGCGTCGAGGGCGACGCGGGCGGGGTCATGGGGCTTGGCCGTCATGAAACGGTGTCTTAGGCGGCTTTGGCGGGAGAGGGAAGGCGGCGGGTGCGCGCGATGGGGGATAACCGGCCGCCGCCGCTGGCCCCCTCCTGACCTGCGTCGCAGGTCGTCCTCTCCCTTTCAGGGGAAAGATGAAACGCGCCGACCTCATCTTCCCCCTCCGGGGGAAGACGGCTGCGACGCAGCCCGTAGGGGGCAAGTGCGGGGATAAGCTGCGCGCTATCCCCGGCGTGTCGCCTGCGAATGGCAACAAAATCAACGCCCTGCAAATAAACCGAGCGCGCCCGTCAGACGCGCTGAAACCTCCCGTATTCTGTACCCACCTCGTCGCGAGGAAAGGGCGCAAGGCCAGCGACCATTGCGGCGGCGGGGGGTGATCGAGCGGGACTGGGGTCGAGGGGGATACTCGACCGGTCCGGGGATCTGGTTGCTGGCCAGACCCGCCCGCCGTCGGCGTGGTTGAAGGCAAAAGGGCGTGTCTGGCTGAAAGCCCGTCCTCTTCGACCGCCGGAGCGCGCTGGAAACGGCGAGATCCGGGTCCCGGTAAGGCCTTAAGAGGGCCACCCGACGGGAGGCTG
>JANOSS010000063.1:0-5951 GCA_031415995.1 Caulobacter sp.
GCCGCTCTATGGCCACGACATGGACGAGACCGTCTCGCCGATCGAGGCCGGGATGAACTTCGCCATCGGCAAGAGCCGCCGCGAGGCCGGCGACTATCTGGGCGTCGAGCGCATTTCCCGGGAACTGGCCGGCGACCTCAAACGCGTTCGGGTCAATCTACGCATCCTGGAAGGCGCACCGGCGCGCGAAGGCGCCGAGATCGCCGACGAGACCGGCGTCGTGGTCGGCGTGGTCACCAGCGGCGGCTTTGGCCCCAGCGTTGGCGGCGCCATCGCCATAGGCTTCGTCCCACCCGCCCTGGCGGTCATCGGCGCGCAGCTGAAAGTCATCGTTCGCGGCAAGCCGCAGACGGCGGAGGTCGTAGCCTCGCCGTTCGTTCCCAATCGTTACGTTCGCAAGATCTAGGAAGGGCCTCCTGATGCGTTTCACCAAAGACCATGAGTGGGTCGCCGTCGAAGGCGACGTCGCTACCGTCGGCATCACCGCCTACGCCGCCGAGCAACTGGGCGACGTTGTGTTCGTCGAGGTGCCGGAAGTCGGCAAGACCGTGAAGCAGGGCGACGGCCTGGCCGTGGTCGAGAGCGTCAAGGCCGCCTCGGACGTCTATGCGCCGGTGTCGGGCGAGGTGGTCGAAGCCAATGCCGCCCTGGGCGACGCGCCCGAGACGGTCAACGCCGTGCCGGAAGCCGGCGGCTGGTTCGCCAAGCTGAAGCTGTCGAACCCGTCGGAAGTCGAGGCCCTGATGGACCGCGACGCGTACGAAGCCTTCCTCTCGACTCTCTGATTCTCCTGTCATCCCGGTTCAGGCCGGGATGACAAGCACAGGCTCCTCCCCATGCGTTACCTCCCCCTCACGCCCGAAGATCGCACCGAGATGCTTGGCGTCATCGGTGTGGACTCGATCGACGCGCTGTTCGTCGACGTCCCCGCCTCCGCCCAGCGTTCCGGCACCGTCGACCTGCCGCTGCACGCCGGCGAACTGGAGGTCGAGCGCGAGATGTCGGCCCTGGCCAAGCGCAATCGCGCGGCGGGGGAGGGGCCGTTCTTCTGCGGCGCGGGGGCCTATCGCCACCAAGTGCCGGCCACGGTCGACCACATCATCCAGCGGTCGGAGTTCCTGACCAGCTACACGCCCTACCAGCCGGAAATCGCCCAAGGGACTCTTCAGGTTCTGTTCGAGTTCCAGACCCAGGTCGCGGCCCTGACCGGCATGGATGTGGCCAATGCCTCGCTCTATGACGGCTCCACCGCCGCCGCTGAAGCGGTGATGATGGCCACCCGCGTCACCCGCCGCAACAAGGCGGTGATGTCGGGCGGGCTGCACCCGCACTATGTCGAAACCGTCGAGACCCTGGCCCACGCGGCCGGCGTCGCCACCCAGCGCCTGGCCGTGGCCATCGACGCCGAGGACGCGGTGATCGCCGCCATCGACGCCGACACCGCCTGCGTCGTCGTCCAGACCCCCAACGTGTTCGGAACGGCCACCGACGTCAGCAAGATCGCCGCCGCCGCCCAGGCCGCCGGCGCCCTGCTGATCGTGGTCACCACCGAGGTCGTTTCTCTGGGCCTGCTGAAGTCGCCCGGCGAGATGGGCGCCGACATCGTCGTGGCCGAGGGCCAGTCGATCGGCAACGGCCTGAACTTCGGCGGTCCCTATGTCGGTCTGTTCGCCTGTAAGGAAAAATACATCCGCCAGGCCCCGGGCCGGCTGTGCGGCGAGACCGTCGACGCCGACGGCCGTCGCGGCTTTGTCTTGACCCTCTCGACCCGCGAGCAGCACATCCGCCGCGACAAGGCGACCAGCAACATCTGCACCAACAGCGGCCTGTGCGCCCTGGCCTTCAGCATTCATATGAGCCTGCTGGGCGAGGTGGGGCTGCGCCAGCTGGCGGCGATCAATCACGAAAAGGCCCGGGCCCTGCGCGATGCCCTGGCCGCCGTGCCGGGCGTCGAAATCCTCACCTCGCGGTTCTTCAACGAGTTCGCCATCCGCGTGCCGGGCAGGGCCGCCGACCTGGTCGAGACCCTGGCCGGTCACGGCATCATCGCCGGCGTCCCGTTCTCGCGCCTCGACGCCCATGCCGGACTCGACGACGTGCTGCTGGTGGCCGCCACCGAGACCACCCTCGATATCGACATCACCTTCTTCGCCAAGGTTCTGGCCAAGGTCATTTCCCAATGAGCATGAACAGCGTCGGACGGCCGACCCGTCCCGAAACCGCCAATGACACCGTCGATGCGCATGCGACCCTGACCGGCGCTCGCGGTCTGCTGCAGGACGAAGCCCTGATCTTCGAACTGGGCGGCTGGAACAAGACCGGTGTCGATCTGCCGGCCGCCTCGGCCCCCGCCGACGACCTGGATGGGCTGCTACGTACCGCGCCGATCGGCCTGCCGGGTCTCTCGGAGCCCGAAACCGTGCGCCACTATGTGCGCCTGAGCCAGAAGAACCATGCCATCGACCTGGCGCTGTATCCGCTGGGCTCGTGCACGATGAAGCACAACCCGCGCCTTAACGAGAAGATGGCGCGCCTGTCGGGTTTCGCTGACATCCACCCGCTGCAGCCGCAGTCGACGGTGCAGGGCGCGCTTGCGCTGATGGACCGCCTGGCCCACTGGCTGAAGACCCTGACCGGCATGCCCGCCGTGGCCTTGACGCCCAAGGCCGGCGCCCATGGCGAGATGTGCGGCATGCTGGCCATCCGCGCCGCCCATGAGGCCAATGGGCAGGGTCATCGCAAGACCGTCCTGGCTCCGACCAGCGCCCACGGCACCAATCCGGCCACCGCAGCCTTTGTCGGCTACACCGTGGTCGAGATCGCCCAGACCGCCGACGGTCGGGTTGATCTGGCAGATCTGGAGTCCAAGCTCGGCGACCACGTGGCCGCCATCATGGTCACCAATCCCAATACCTGCGGTCTGTTCGAGCGCGACGTGGTCGAGATCGCCCGCCTGACCCATGCGGCCGGGGCCTATTTCTACTGCGACGGCGCCAATTTCAACGCCATCGTCGGCCGGGTGCGGCCGGGTGATCTGGGCGTCGACGCCATGCACATCAACCTGCACAAGACCTTCTCGACGCCGCACGGCGGCGGCGGGCCCGGCGCGGGCCCGGTGGTGCTCAGCGAGGCCCTGGCGCCCTTCGCGCCCACCCCCTGGCTGGTCCACGGTGATGATGGCTTCGCCCTGGTCGAACATGCCGGAGAGGCGGGCGCCGAGACCGCCTTTGGCCGGATGAGCGCTTTCCATGGTCAGATGGGCATGTATGTGCGGGCCTATGCCTACATGCTTAGCCACGGGGCCGATGGCCTGCGTCAGGTGGCGCAGGATGCCGTGCTCAATGCCAACTATCTGAAGGCTCGCCTGTCGGACGTGATGAGCCCGGCCTTTCCGGACGGGCCGTGCATGCACGAAGCCCTGTTCGACGACAGCTGGCTGGAAGGCACCGGCGTGACCACGCTCGACTTCGCCAAGGCGATGATCGATGAGGGTTTCCACCCGATGACCATGTATTTCCCGCTGGTCGTCCATGGTGCCATGCTGATCGAGCCGACCGAAACCGAGAGCAAGCAGGAGCTGGATCGCTTCGTGGTGGCGCTGCGCGCCCTCGCCGGCGCCGCCAGGGCCGGCGATGTCGATCGCTTCAAGGGCGCGCCCTACCACGCCCCGCTGAAGCGTCTCGACGAGACCTTGGCGGCCCGCAAGCCTCGGTTGAGGTGGAAACCTGTGGCTGAAGCGCCACTGGCTGCCGAATAGAACGACAGTATTTGGAGGCGCGGCGATAGGGCGCCTTTACGGCGCCCTTATCGGTCCACATATCAGGCTCGCGCGTCGGGCTGATTGGATTTTCCAGGGAGCAAGCGGAGCGTGTAGTCCGTCAGCCCCCTCATGAATGTCCCAGTCGCCCTCGCCATGCCGCGCGCCCGCTTTTCCCCTGCCGATGATCTCGCCCGCGAGATCGTGGCGCGCGTCCTGCGGGTCGTGCTGGTCGTGCTTGGCCTGCTGCTGGTGCTGGCCGGCGCGCTGATCGCGCCGCTGCCCGGCCCCCTGGGCTTGCCGCTCACGGTTGTGGGCTTGATGCTGGTGTTGCGTAACTCGTTCAAGGCTCGCAAGCAGTTCGTTCGCTTCCAGCATGCCCACCCCAAGCTGATCTTTCCGATTCGCCGGCTGCTGCGCCGCGAGCCCGAGGTGATCCTGGTGGCGTGGCAACAGGCTTTGCGGATCGAGCGGCTGGTCATCCCGCGCCGCTGGCGCGTGGCTGTGCGCTGGCGCAAGTCGATCAAGCGCCGTCGTCGGTGACGAGTGCTGCAACTGTAGCCATCGAGATCAAGCACAAGGTTCGCCGGCGCGCCCGGTTGGGCTTACTGCTGCGCGAGTCGGCGGCGCGCGCCTATCGCATCGCCGCGATCGCCTTCGGCAGCGTGGTGATCCTGGCCGGCGCGGTCCTGACGCCCCTGCCGGGACACATCGGCCTGCCGATGCTCGTGATCGGCCTGATGATCGTGCTGCGCTACTCGTTCCAGGCCCGCAAGACCTTCATCCGCTTGCAGCGCCGTCATCCCAAGCTGGTTTTCCCGATCCGGCGCCTGATGCGGCGTGAGCCCGAGGTGCTGCTGGTCTTCTGGCAGCAACTGCTGCGCACGGAGAAGATGATCCTGCGCAAGGCGCGGTGGAGGGTGCTGAAGCGCGGACGCAAACATGCCCGCCAAATGTGGACTCAAAGAAAAAGGGCGCAGCCGTAAGGCCGCGCCCTTGATCGTTTGATCCGTTCGCCGTCTGCTATTGCAGCTTGCCGGCCATCTGACCGATGGCCACATCGACCAGCGGATCGCTCTTCAGGCCTGCCAGACGCGCCGTCAGTATGGCCTCAGCAGACTGGGCGGCGAGGTCGACAGCCGCAGCCTTTACGTCCGCCGTTGCCTGGGCCTCGGCCTGAGCGATCTTGCGTTCGGCCATTTCGGCGCGGCGCTTGATCTGCTCCTCGAGCTTTTCCTTCGCTTCCTCGGCCAGACGCTTGGCGTCGGCCTTGGCGGCCTCGATCATGCCGGCGGCCTGACGTTCGGCATCCTCGCGCTGCGCCTTCACATCGGCGAGCAGGGCCTGAGCCTCTTCCCGCAGGTGCTGGGCTTCGTCGAGTTCAGCCTTGATCTTGGCGGCGTGGGCGTCGAGCGCCGAGAACAGGGCGCCGGGCAGGACCTTGAGCACGACCAGCAGGCCGAAGAACAGGACCAGGGCGACCAGAACCCAGAACTCGGGGTTTGAGAGGCTGAACAGGGACTGATGTTCCATAATCGTCTCTCCTTACGCCGTGGCAGCCTTGAGCTCGGCGGCCGTGGCCGCCTTGCCCGTAAGCTTCTCGACGATGGCGCTGGCCGTATCCGAGGCCACGGAGCCGACATGGCTCATGGCCCGGTCGCGCGCAGCCTGGATGCCGGCCTCGGCGGTCGCCAGCTTTTCAGCCAGGACAGCTTCTTCCTTCGCCTGACGCTCGGCCGCAAGGGCCGAAGCCTTGGCCTTGGCGTCCGCCGCAGTCCGTTGGGCCGAAGCGCGAGCCTCGGCGACCTCGGCCGCAGCCGCACGGGCCTGGACCTCGGCTTCGTCCTTCAGACGACGGGCGTCGGCGATATCGCCGGCGATCTTGGCCCCGCGCGTCTCGATCGCGCCGCTGACCCGGGGCAGCAGGCCCTTGGACAGCACCACGTACAGAACGGCGAAGATGAGCAGCAGCCAGACGATCTGGCCGCCCCAGTGCTCGAACTGCAGTTGCGGAAGTCCGCCGCCGCCGTGAGCCTCGGGCGCACCAGTCGTCTCGACCGTGCCGTGAGTTTCCGTCGCCATGGGCGAAGACGCCTCTTAGATAAAAATCAAAGACTCGGAGCGAGCTGCTTCCGTGGGAAGCGGCTCGCGCCGGGGTTTAGGAGAACAGGATCAGGAAGGCGATGACCAGGGC
>JANOSS010000064.1:0-41897 GCA_031415995.1 Caulobacter sp.
GCCACCTCCCCCAGAGGGGGAGGATCTAGCGCCTACGTCCGGTCGCGGAACGGATCGGCCGGATAGACGCCCAGGATCTCGAACTTGTCCGAGAAGAACTTCAACTCGTCAAAGGCCAGGGCCAGGCTGCGATCTTCGGGGCGGCCGTCGACCTCGGCGTAGAAGAAGGTCGCGGTGAAGGCGCCGTCTTCCATGTAGCTTTCCAGCTTGGTCATGTTGACGCCGTTGGTCGCGAACCCGCCCATGGCCTTGTACAGCGCGGCCGGCAGGTTCCTGACCTTGAACACGAAGCTGGTCACGCAGCGATGGGTGAAGGCCGGCGGGGTCGGGGTCGTCTCGGCCGTCATCACCAAAAAGCGGGTGGTGTTGTGGCGCTCGTCCTCGATGTCGCTGGCCAGGATGTCCAGGCCGTAGATCTCGGCCGCCAGGGCCGGGGCCACGGCGCCGCGCGTCGGGTCGGGCTTCAGCGCCAGGGCCTTGGCGGCGCCGGCGGTGTCGCCCGCGCCCTCGGTCGCCACGCCCAGCTTGCGCAGGCTGTTGCGGCACTGGGCCAGGGCGATCGGCATCGAGGCCACGACCTTGATGTCCTCCAGCTTGACGCCCCTGTTGGCCATCAACTGGAAACGGATCGGTTTGAACCGCTCGCCGATGATCTTCAGGCCCGAGGCCGGCAGCAGGTGGTGCACGTCGGCCACGCGGCCGGCGATCGAGTTCTCGATCGGGATCATGCCCAGTTCGCAGACCCCGGTCTTGATGGCCTCGAACGCCTCCTGGAAGGTGGCGCAGGGATAGGCCTCGTAGTCCGGAAAATAGGTGCGGCAGGCCTCGTGGCTGTTGGCGCCGGGTTCGCCCTGGAAGGCGATCTTCTTGAGGGTGCTCATGCTTGGTTTCCAGCCTGGATACGCGCGGCTTCGAGATCAGAGGAATTATCGACGGAGATCGGCGCCTCGGCCGCCACGGCGGCGCGGATCGTCATGCCCAGCTCCATGGCCCGCAGCTGCTCCAGCTTCTCGCGCTTTTCCAGCGCCGAGGGCGCGGCGGCGTTGAACGCCTCCAGCGCCTCGCGGCGATAGCCATAGATGCCGATATGACGCCAGACGGGCCCGTCACCATAGAGGGTTGAGCGGGTGAAATTGAGCGCGCGGCCGCTTTGGCCGTCGTCCTCCATGGCCAGCACGGCCTTGACCACGTCGGGGTTGCTGCGGTCAGCCGGCGAGGCCTCGGCCGCGACGACGGTGGCGATGTCGCAATCGCCGAAGTCTTCCAGCAGTCCGGCGCAGGCGCCCAGCACCGACGGATCGACGAAGGGCATGTCGCCCTGCAGATTGATCACCACGTCGTGCTCGAAATGGGGATCGAGTTGCGCGAGGGCGGCGACGATGCGGTCGGAGCCGGACGGCAATTGCGGGTCGGTCAGCACCGCCAGGCCGCCGGCGGCGCGCACGGCCTCGACGATCTCGATATCACCCGCAGCCACGGCCACCGGACCGATATTGGCCTTGAGCGCCTGGTTCAGAACGCGGACAATCATCGGCAGACCGCCGATATCGGCCAGCGGCTTGTTGGGCAGACGTGTCGCCGCCATGCGGGCGGGGATCAGGACGATAGGGTTCATGAGGTCAATATCGCTGCTGCCCGGTTGCGCGAGGGGCGGTAGCGTGTAAGAGACGCGAGCGCAACAAGAGGCGCGCGCGGGGGATTCCTCGCCGCGGGTTTGGGCCCCGCCTCAGGCGGGCCGGTAAGAGGCTGACAAGGCTGAGATGAGCGACCTGACGTTCAACAAGATTGCTGGTGGCGTGCTGCTGACCGGCCTGGTTATTTTCGGTCTGCGTGAAGCATCGACCATCGTGTTCCAGAAGCACGAGGTCGAGAAGGCCGGTTACGAAATCGCGGTCGAAGAGTCGACCGGCGGCGCCGCCGCAGTTGTCGAGGTCGCGCCCGACTGGGGCACAGCCCTGCTGCTGCCGGCCAATATCGCCGCAGGCCAGGCCGTCGCGGCCAAGTGCGCCGCGTGCCACAAGGTAGAGGCTGGCGGCGCCAATGGCATCGGTCCCGGCCTGTACGGCATTCTGGGCAAGCAGCCCGGTGCGCACGCTGGCTACACCTATTCCGGCGCGATGAAGGAATTCGGCGCCAAGAACCCGGTGTGGGACTATGACCGCATGTATCAGTTCCTCAAGGCGCCGGGAAAGTACGTCTCGGGCACCAATATGAGCTTCGTCGGCCTGAAGAAGCAGGAAGACCGGGTGGCGATGATCGCCTATCTGCACAGCCTGGGTTCGACCCTGCCGGTGCCGGCGCCCAAGCCCGCCGAGGCCGCTGCCGCTCCGGCCGAAGGCGCTCCGGCGACGGCCCCGGAAGCCGGCGCTGCCGCCGCTGGCGCGCCCGCCGCTCCAGCTGCGGCGCCTGCCGCTCCCTAACGGGCGTTTCGGCACAACAAGATCAGGGGCCTCGAAGTTCGCTTCGCGGCCCTTTTTCTTTGCTTCAAACCCGCCGATATCCCAGCGGCGCGCCGACGCCGGCGGCCTCGATGCGGGCGATAGCCTCGGCCAGGGGCTCGACGGCTGTGGCCATGTGGTGGGCGTTGGCGTGCAGGATCGTGTCGGGGTCCAGCAGGATGGCCACATGGCCCTTCCAGAACACCAGATCCCCGCGCCGCCGCGCCGAGGCGTCGATCTCCGGGAAGGCGCCGCGCTGCAGGTCGGTGTCGCGCGGGCAGGCGCGGTTGCAGGCCGCCAGCGACTGCTGGACCAGGGCCGAGCAGTCCAGACCCAGCGACTCGCGTCCGCCCCACTGATAGGGCGCGCCCAGGAACCGCTGGGCCACGGCGACATAGTCGCTCTCGCCCCTGCCGACCGGCGTCAGATGCGCCTCGATGAACCAGCCCGAACGGGCGCCCCGGACAAAGCGTCCCTCGCGCGCCTCGACCGTGACCAGAGCATTGAGGCTATAGAGGCCGACAATGGCCGACTTGATGTCGGGCTCGCTGAAGCCATAGGTGCGGATCGCAGAGACCCGGTGGGTAGGCGCCAGGGCGGGCGCCGACAGGGCGTCGCTGGTGACATAGCCCACATAGCCGTCACGACGGGCCTGGCCGAAAGCGAAGCCGTCCACCTCGAACAGCATGTCGAAGCGCTCGCCAAAGGCCAGCTGGTCTTCCTGCTCGGCATCGGGGGCCGCCGCCTTGCGGATCGAAGCGATCGGGGCGCTGGCCTGCATCGGCTGGGCCGCGGCGAAGCGCTCGGCGGACACCAGTCCCTCCAGCCGCACATCGGCAAGGCCGTCGCGAACAAGGGTCAGGCGGCGGTCGGGCGCCCTCACGCCGGGAACCGGGTCTTGAGCACCGAAAACAGCGCCCGGATCGCCTGGGCCTCGCCGCCGCCGGGATAGCCCGGCCGGCTCTTGGGGTTCAGGCGTAAAGGTCGAAATGGGCCCAAGGCCCGATGCCCTCGCCGGCCGGCGCAAACCGCTGCAGGAACAGGGCCGCCGTCGTCGCTCCGGCCTGGGCCCAGGCGGCGGAGTCGTTCTGCAGGTCGGCGATCTCGCTCTCGATGGACTCGCCATAGGCCTCAGTCAGCGGCATGCGCCACAACAGATCGGCCGTCGCCTTGGAGGCCGTCTCGATCTGTCCCGCCAGGCTGTCGTCGGCCGTCCAGAACGGGATCACGAACGGCCCCAGAGCCACGCGCGCCGCGCCGGTCAGGGTGGCCAGGTCAAGGGTCAGGGCGGGCTTGTGCTCGGCGGCGCGGGCCAGGGCGTCAGCCAGGATCAGCCGACCCTCGGCATCGGTATTGCCCACCTCGACGGTGAGGCCGGCGCGGGTCTGCAGCACGTCGCCGGGACGCATGGCGTCGCCGCTGATGGCGTTCTCGACCACCGGGGTCAGCACCACCAGCCGCACCGGCAGTCTGGCCGACATGACCATCCGCGCCAGGGCCAGGGCGTGGGCGGCGCCGCCCATGTCCTTCTTCATCAGCCGCATGCCCGACGAGGGCTTGATATCCAAGCCCCCGCTGTCGAACACCACGCCCTTGCCGACCAGGGCGAGCACCGGGTGGGCAGGGTCGCCCCAGCTCATTTCCAGGATGCGCGGGGCGCGATGCGGCGCGGCGGCGCGGCCCACGGCGTGGACGGCGGGATAGTTCTGGGCCAGCAGGTCGTCGCCGACGATCACCGACAGGGTCGCGCCGTGCTGCTCGGCGATCTCGCGGGCGATAGTCTCGATCTGCAGCGGCCCCATGTCGTTGGCCGGGGTGTTGACCATGTCCTTGGCCAGGGCGCAGGCGTGGCTGATCGCGATGACCGCCTCGATGTCGACGCCCTTGGGCGCGACAAGACGCGGCCCGGCCTCACCAGACCGCTTGCGATAACGGTCAAAGCGATAGAGCCCCAGGGCGAAGGCCAGGGTCGCCTCCTGGGCGTCCAGGCCGCGCGGCAGGCGCGCCAGACGATAGTCCCCGGCCGGAAGCTTGCCGGCCAGAGCGCGGAACAGGCCCGGGTCAACGGCGACGCGGGTCCCCAGCCCCATCAGCACGCGTTCGACCTGGCCGCCGGACGCGGACAGGACCAGCACCTGACCGGCCTTGGCCTTGAACTGGGCCTGGGTGGCCAGAACCCTGGCCGATGGTCGGCGCGCCGCCAGGAAGGCCTCGAGCTCGGCCTCGAACAGCGGGTGGACCGGGAGGCCGCCTTCAGTGGCCGAGGCCAGAATGGGGGAGCTGTCCAACATGTCGCGGCCCTCGGAAATTATGCTTAACGATTCCTTGAGGCCGCGCGGCGAGGATGCGGCAACCTTTCGGAGACTCGTCTTCCATGTGTCGCAAGCGCGCGCTCCTCGCAACCGTTCTCGCTCCGGCTCTGCTGATGCTGGGCGCCCAGGCCCAGGCCGACGCCGCCAAGACCCCGCCCGCCGCCGTTGAGCAGGCCGTCTCGCGCAAGGCCAGCCCGGCCCAGCGCGCCGAGATGCGCCGCGCCGATCCCCTGGCCCGCGCCGCCTTCTGGGGCGGCGAGTTCGAGACCGACGGCCGCGACGCCGAGGCCGGCGTCGCCCTGGCCCAGGCCCTGCGGGCCATGGGACGCTATGACGACGCCGCCGAGGCGGCCGGCAAGGTGCTGATGGTCGAGCCCGACAATCTGGACGCCCTGCTGGAATCGGCCCGCGCCCACATCGCGCGCGGCCAGGGCTTCTATGCCGTCGAACCGGCCCGTCACGCCGCTGTTCTGGCGCCTAAGGACTGGCGTCCGCAGTCACTGCTGGGCGTCGCCTATGAGCAGGCCCAGCGCGACGAAGAGGCTACCGCCGCCCACCGCCAGGCGGTGGCCCTTGGCCCCAACGAGGCCGTACCCAACACCAACTACGCCATGCACCTGGCCAGCCAGGGCGACCTGACCGGCGCCGAGGCCCTGCTGCGCCGCGCGGCGGTCATGCCCGCCTCAAGCATCCAGATCCGTCAGAACCTGGCCCTGGTGATCGGCCTGCAGGGCCGCATCGCCGAAGCCGAAAAGCTGGCCCGCCAGGACCTGCCGCCCGAAGCGGTGGCCAACAACCTGGCCTGGCTGCGCGCCGCCACCAGCCAGCCCAGCCCGACGGCGCAGTCCCGGACCTGGGAAGCCATGAAGTCGGGCGGCTAGAGCAAAACGCGCGATACAAGAATCGCGCACCTCGCTCTAGCTTTTTGTTTTCGCATCGTTTTTGCGGCAAACCGGCATCCACTTTTCCGCACGATGCTCTAGGGCCCGGAGGATCGGCCGTCTGGCGCCTGGCGGCGCCCATGGCAGATGCGAAGCCAGAACAGGAACGCGCCGTCCTGTCAGGAGCCGAAGTCAAGTGCAGATCGCACGACTAATGATTAATTCAGAGGTTTCTGCGACGATTTCCCAAATCACAGGGGTCCTGTCGTGGCGCAAGCAACGAAAATGTCACTTCGCATAACGCTCGTCTTCTCGGTGGGCGTGCTGCTGCTGGTCATGGGCGCAGGCATCACCCTGTCGGGCTGGGGCGTTATTCAGGCCGACGCCCAGCGCCAGGCCAACGCTCAGGCCCGCGCCCTGCTCGAGAGCTACGGCCAGAGCATCGGCAAGGACGTCGGCCTGTCGATCAAGAACGCCCAGACCGCCGCCGCCAACGTCGAAGCCTTGGTCGCCGATCCGGCCCGCGTGAATCGCGATCAGGTCGGCGGCATGATCCGGCATCTGGTGGAGGCTAATCCGGGCTTTGTCGGCATGACCCCGGTCTTCGACGCCAACGCACTGGACGGCCGCGATGCGGACTTCACCAACCATCCGATGTCGGACGCCGCCGGTCGCTTCGTGCCCTACTATTACTGGACCCCGGAAAAGACCATCGCGCTCGACAAGCTGGTGATGACCACCGAGGCCGGGATCGACTCCTGGTACACCAAGCCGATCGCCGAGAACCGCGATCTGGTCACACCGCCCTATCTCTACCCTGTCGGCGGCAAGAAGATTCTGATGACCTCGGCGGTGGCGATCATCCGTCGGGACGCGCGCCCGATCGGCGTGGTGACGACCGACGTCGCCCTGACTGACCTGGTGACGCGGGCCGACGCCCTGCGCCCCTTCGGCGAGGGACGCGTTTCGATCATTGCCGGCTCGGTCTGGGTGGCCAACGCTGATCCGGCGCTCCTGGGGGCGCCGGTCACCGACAAGCCGCTGATCGACCTGCTGGGTCAGTCGAACACCGGCGGTTTCGCGCAGGGCAAGATCAAGGGTGAAAAGGGCGCGATTTTGCGCGCGGCCGCGCCCGTAAGATTGCCGGGCGTCACTGACACCTGGCACATCGTCGTCGAGGCCCCGATGTCGGCGGTGATGGCGGGCGCCAACAAGGCCCTGACGATCATGGTCCTCGCCGGGCTGGCCTTCATGGCCTCGGCGCTCGCGGTTCTATGGTACGGCGCGCGGCTTCTGACCGCCCCGATCCAGCGCATGACGGGCTATATGGATGGTCTGGCCTCGGGCGACTACAGCGTCGACGTGCCCTTCGTGGCGCGCGGCGACGAGATCGGCGGCATGGCGCGTTCAGTCCAGGTCTTCCGCGACGCCATCGTCGAGCGGCAGGCGGCGCGACGCCGCGACGAAGCCGAGCGGGAACGCGCCGCTTCGGAAAGGGCGGAACGTGACGCCACCCGTCGCCAGGAAACGGCGGAACGCGAGCGTGTGATGACCACCTTGGCCGACGGCCTGACGCGACTTTCGGCCGGTGATCTGATCTGGCGCATCGATGCGGCCTTCCCGCCCGCCTACGAGTCGCTCCGCCGTGACTTCAACGCCGCCGTTCAGGAACTGGAAGGCGCCTTTGCGGTGCTGTCCACCAGCGCCCAGTCCGTGCGCGCAGGATCCAGCGAGATCACCTCGGCCGCCGATGACCTTTCGCGCCGCACGGAACAGCAGGCCGCCAGCATCGAGGAAACCGCCGCCGCGCTTGACGAGATCACCAGCACTGTGCGCCAGACCGCCCAAGGCGCGGAGGAAGCGCGCCGGGCCGTAGCCTCCAGTCGGGCGTCCACCGAGCAGTCACGGCAGATCGTCGCCGAAGCGATCGGTGCGATGCGCAAGATCGAAGGCTCGTCCAATGAGATCGCGCAGATCGTCGGCGTCATCGACGAGATCGCCTTCCAGACCAACCTCCTGGCGCTGAACGCCGGCGTCGAGGCGGCCCGGGCCGGCGATGCGGGTCGAGGCTTCGCGGTCGTGGCCCAGGAAGTGCGCGCCCTGGCGCAGCGTTCAGCCCAGGCCGCCAAGGAGATCAAGACCCTGATCGGCGAGTCTTCCCGCAATGTCAGCGCCGGCGTCACCCTTATCGGCCAGGCCGGCGGCGCTCTGGAGTCCGTCACAGCTCAGGCGGCGCAGATCGACGAGTTGGTCGGCGCGATTTCCGCCTCGGCCCGCGAGCAGGCCACGGGCCTCGCCGAGGTCAATATCGCAGTCAACCAAATGGATCAGGTCACGCAACAGAACGCGGCCATGGTCGAAGAGACCAACGCCGCCAGCCACGGTCTCGCCAGCGAGGCCCAGCAACTGGGCGAACTTGTGTCGCGGTTCCAGCATGGAGACGCGGCCACAGTCGAGGCGCGTAGCCGGGCGGCCTAACCCTCAGAGCGCCTCAATTGAGCACCCGGTCCAGCGCCCTGGCGGCGTTCAAGAATGGCTGGATCAACGGGCCGGCGATCATCTCGCGAAGGGCCACCACCATGGCCGCGCACAGCGACAGCACCAGTCCGGTCTCGACCATGGAACTGGCGGTCTCGTCCTGAAGGAAATCCCGCCAAAGGTTTCGCGGTGGACGCAAACGTTTCATGCCGACTGTCCCAAATCAAAGCTGCCGGGAACAGGGTCGCAAGAACGGCGCCACAGGTTGTGGCCAGGCGCAGGCTGGAGCGTTTTCCGATGAGTGTGAAACGGTTATCGGATCGAAAAACGCTCTACACTTCTGATTTAGAGCCCTTTTCGTCCGACCCTGATGAAGCCATCAGGTCGGAAAGGGCTCTAGACCGCTTTAGGGAGAGCCGCGTGCCTGTGATGGACGGGCGCCCTAGCCCTTGCCCATCACGTCCTGGATCTTGATGATCGCCGGACCCAGGATCACGACGAACAGCACCGGCAGGAAGAACAGGATCATCGGCACGGTCAGCTGGGCCGGCAGGGCGGCGGCTTTCTTTTCGGCGGCCGAGAGACGCAGTTCGCGGTTCTCCTTGGCCATGACCCGCAGGGCGCTGCCCAGCGGCGTGCCGTAGCGCTCGGCCTGGATCATGGCCGTGGCCACCGAGCGGATGCCGGGGTGGTTGGTGCGGCGAGCCAGGCCCTCATAGGCCAGCCGGCGGTCGGGCAGATAGGACAGCTCGGCGGTCAGCAGGCTCAGTTCCTCGGCCAGTTCCATCGAGCTGGAGCCGACCTCGGCCCCGACCTTCTGGATGGCCGCCTCGATCGACATGCCGCTTTCGACGCAGATCAGCAGCAGGTCCAGCGAGTCGGGAAAGGCCGCCACGATCGACTCGCGGCGCTTGGTGGCGATGTTGGTGATGTAGACGTTGGGCGCGTAGTAGCCGATGGCCAGGGCCGCAACGCAGGCGCACAGCTTCTGCATGCCCAGCAGGCCAAAATCATTGATCAGATAGATGTAGAACGCCGTCACCACCGCGAAGATGAAGGGCATCACGAAGCGGAAGAAGTAGAAGGTCGAGACCGGCTGCGGTCCGCGGAATCCGGCCTGGGCCAGCTTGTCGACCACCTTAGGGTCTTCCAGCAGGCGCGACAGCTGCAGGCGGTCGACGATGGTCTTGTACAGGCCCTCGTCGGTGTGGCGCAGGGTGCTGGTCCCGCCCCCCTTCTGGACGATGGCCTCGCGCGAGCGGCGGCGCAGCTCCTCGCGACGGTTGGCCACCGACTTCAGGCGCCCCTCCAGGCTCCTGTCGCTCATGGCGGGCGCGGCCAGGGTGATGATGGTGGCGAACACCACGATGGCGATGAAGCCGGTCAACAGATTGCTGGGGTCGGTCAGGACGGCGACGATGTTCATGAGCCCCCTCCCCTAAAACTTGAAGTTGATCATCTTGCGCATCACGAAGATGCCGATGCTCATCCAGATAGCGCCCGCCAGCAGCATCAGATGGCCACGCGGATCGGTGAACAGCGGCTGCATATAGGCCGGCGAGGTCACGGTGATCAGAACCACAACGCCGGGTGGCAGAGCCCCGATAATGAAGGACGAGGCCACGGCTTCGGCCGACAGCGCCTTGATCTTTTCACCCATCAGCTTGCGGGCCCGCAGCACGGTCGACAGGTTGCCCAGGGCCTCGGCCAGGTTGCCGCCGGTCTTGGCCTGGATCGACAGCACGATGGCGAAGAAGCGCAGCTCGTTGGTCGGCATGCGCTCATACATGCGCTCAAGGGCCACATCCATCGGCATGCCCATGCCGACGTTCTCGGTCAGCATGCGGAATTCGCCGGCCAGCGGCTCGGGGCATTCCTTGCCGATGATCTTCAGGCAGTCATGGACCGGCAGACCCGACTTGATACCGCGCACGATGATGTCGATGGCGTCCGAGAACGCCTCGGTGAACTTCTTGGTGCGGGCCGTGGCCAGCATGCCCACCACCCAGCGTGGCAGGCCCAGGCCGGCGGCGAAGGCCGCGCCGAGGGCCAGCAGCGGATGCTGCCCCAGGATGAGGACGATCAGGCCGACGCAGAAGCCCAGCCCCCCGCTGATGATCCAGAACATCTGGACCTTTTCGCCGAGGCCGGCGGCGCGCAGGCGAGCGGCAATGCTCAGCGACGCCTTCTTCTGCCGCCGGTCCTGCTCTTTCAGGGTCTTGAGGATCTGTTTGCGGCGGGCGTCGGGCGTATTGGCCACGGCCTTGGCGCGGGCCCCGGCGTCACGGGCGCCGCCGCCGGCGATCGCCTGGGCGCGCTTGGCCGTGCGGGCCGCGTTCTGGTCGCCGCCGGCAAAGGCAAAGCCCAGCGCGGTAATGGTGATGAAGCCCAGAACGCCGGCGAGCACGAACAGCATGGCCTATTCCGCCGCGTCGAGGGCTTCGGCCAGCTCGCGCTCCAGCCCGTAGTAGCGGGCGCGGTCCCAGAAGCGGGGTCGGGCGATGCCGGTCGAGCGGTGCTTGCCCACCACCTTGCCGTCGGCGTCTTCGCCGGTGATCTCGTAGACGAACAGATCCTGGGTGACGATCACGTCGCCCTCGAGACCGACCACCTCGGTGATGTGGGTGATCCGACGGCTGCCGTCGCGAAGGCGGGCAGCCTGGACGATGACGTCGACCGAGCCGACGATCATCTCCTTGATGGTTTTGGAGGGCAGGCCATAGCCGCCCATGGTGATCATGCTCTCGATCCGGCTGATGGCCTCGCGCGGACTGTTGGCGTGCAGCGTGCCCATCGAGCCGTCGTGGCCGGTGTTCATGGCCTGCAGGAGGTCGAAGGCTTCAGGGCCCCGGACTTCGCCGACGATGATCCGCTCGGGACGCATCCGCAGGCAGTTCTTGACCAGATCGCGCATGGTGATCGCGCCCTGGCCTTCCAGGTTGGGCGGCCGGGTTTCCAGGCGCACCACATGCGGCTGCTGCAGCTGCAGTTCGGCGGCGTCCTCGCAGGTCACCACCCGTTCGGTCGGGTCGATGAAGGCGGTCAGGGTATTGAGCAGGGTGGTCTTGCCCGAGCCGGTGCCGCCAGAGATGACGATGTTGCAGCGGCAGGCGCCGATGACGCCGAGGACCCGCGCGCCTTCCGGGCTGATCGACGCATAGTCGACCAGGTTCTTCATCGTCAGCTTGTCCTTCTTGAACTTCCGGATGGTCAGGGTGGGACCATCCAGAGCCAGAGGGGGCGCGATGACGTTGACACGGCTGCCGTCGGGCAGTCGGGCGTCGCAGATCGGCGAGCTTTCATCGACCCGGCGGCCGACCTGGCTGACGATCCGCTGACAGATGTTCATCAGCTGCAGATTGTCGCGGAAGCGCACATTGGTCAGCTGGACCTTGCCGCCCACTTCGATGAACACCCGGTGGGCGCCATTGACCATGATGTCGGCGATATCGTCGCGGGCCAGTAGCGGCTCCAAAGGGCCATAGCCGAGGACATCATTGATGATGTCCTGGACCAGGTGCTCCTGTTCGGAGACCGACATTGAAACGTTCTTGATCGCCACCAGCTCGGCGACGATGTCCCGGATCTCTTCGGCGGCGGCCTTGAGGTCCAGCTGGGCCAGCTGACTCAGGTCGATGGTGTTGAGCAGGGCGTTGAAGATAACGGTCTTGGTGGCGTGGTAGTAGTCGCTCTGCTCGCGGACGATAGTCGTGGTCGGCGGCGCACCCTGGGCGGCACGAAGCTGCTCCAGGCCCGGCGTGGCCTTGGGCGCGGCGACCTTGGCTGAAGGCGCGGCGCGATCCTGGGCCGGCTCGACGCGCTGGGGACGCGTTGCGATCGCTGACCCGTCGGTCGGCGCCGGGGGCGGCGCGTGACGGTCCGTTGCGGGGTTCTGGTCGCGCTTGCCGAACATCCGTCGCTATTTCTTCCTGAACAGACCCGACAGCATCGAGGCCTTCTGAACCTGCGGCGGTTCGCGACGGCTTATCAGCTGGGCCAGGTGGTCGATGCCCTCGGCCGCCTTGGACTTGGGCGCGACCTCGCCGACCATCTGACCGTTGTTGGCGGCCTGGCCGAAGGACTTGGGATCGAAGGGCAGGACGAGTGAGGGCGCGACGCCGAGGGCCTCGCCGAAGTCCTTGACCGGGATCTCGGGGCGGCCGGGTACGCCCACCTGGTTCAGCACCAGACGCGGCGGCGCGTCGTTGGGGCGGGCCTGGCGGACCATGTCGATAATGTTCTTGGCATTGCGCAGCGAGGCCAGATCCGGCGTGGCGACCACGACCAGATCGTCCGAGCCGATCAGCACCCGGCGCGTCCAGGCGGCCCAGCTGTGGGGCAGGTCCAGCACCACGAAGGGCGCGGCGCCGCGGATCTTCTGGGTGACCTCTTCATAGGCGTCGGCGCTGATCTCATAGTCCTGGTCCAGCGTGGCCGGGGCCGCAAACAGCGACAGGCGATCGCCGCAGCGGACCATCATCCTGTCCATCAGCACGGGGTCAAGGCGGTCGGGTTGGCTGAGCGCATCGATCACGCCCTGCAGCGGGTCCTGGTTGAAATCGAGCCCGGCCGTGCCGAACGGCAGGTCCAGGTCGACGATCACCGTGGCGGTCTGCATGCGCTCGGCCATCGACCAGGCGAAATTGTGGGCCAGGGTCGAGGCCCCTACCCCGCCCTTGGCACCGACAAAGGCCACCTGGCGGCCGACGAAGGGCGCCGACGGATCGGCATAGAGGCCGGAGACGGCGCGGATGATCTGCAGCGGGCCTAGCGGCTGGGTCAGATACTCGCTGACCCCGCGGCGCATCAGCTCGCGATAGAGGGCGATGTCGTTGGTCTGGCCGATGACCACGACCTTGGTGCCCGGATCGCAGACCTGGGCCAGGGCGTCCAGCAGGTGCAGCAGGCGCTGGGCGCCGTCATGGGTTTCCACCAGCACCAGCGAGGGGGTGGACTGGTTCTGATACAGCTCCACAGCGGCGTCGAGGCCGCCCACGCGGACGATGGTCGAGGCGCGGGCCATCCGGCGGTCGGCGGCGGCGACCTCGATCAGAGCCGAGGTCTCGGGCCGCACACAGAAGGCGTGGATGGTGATGCGCGGCACCGCCATCTCGCCCAGGGCGGCGTCGCTGCCGCTCAGGCTGTCATGGGGAGACGGCTCGTGCTGGGGCGGCTCGTGCTGGGGTGGCGGGGTCATTTCAGCGGCGGGCGCGCGCCGACGCTCGGGCTGCGGCGTGGCGGCTGCAGGCACCGGAGCCGGAGCTCTGGCCTGGGCCTGGGCCTGGGCCTGAGCCTGGCGTGCTGCGGCGGGCGCCGCGAACGGGTCCTGCGCGGGCGCTGGCCGCTCGTCGCGCGGTCGGGCCGGCGGGAAATCGGCAAAGGGGTCGTCCATCCCGCCCTGGGCTGGCGTCAGGGCCGGCGCAGGCGAGCGCCAGGGATCGGAGCCGGCTGAGGTGAACTCGTCGGCGGCCTCGAACCCCAGGTCGAACGGGTCGTGATCCGAAGGAGGACGCGGCATCAGTTGATCGCCTTGGAGATGGCGCCGGTGGCCTGCTCGTCCTTGGCCGAAGAGGTGACCTCGCCCTTGCGGTACTTGCCCAGGACGGTGTCGCGGCGACCCGCGTCGATCGGGGTGGAGTCGCGCGGACGGATCAGGTCTTCTGGATTGGCGATCTGGGCGGCCAGGTTGGCGGCCATGGCGCAGCCGAAATTGCCATAGGTCTCGTTCTTGCGCGTGGCCGTGAGGTTTTCCCAACGACCGCAGGTGGGGCCCTGCGCGGTGAAGATCTCGAAGCCGACGCGCATCGGGGCCACATCCTGACCACCGGCGTCATAGCCGACGATCCTGACCTGGGCGGGGGCCGCGCCATAGAACATCAACCGCTCGCGGATCTGGGAGGCCATGGCACCAGCCGCCGAAGCGCCGCCGCCGACGCCGCCGACGGGAGCGCTGACCACGATCTCGCGCGCCTGGGCCGAAAGCCAGCGACCGACCAGGGCCGACAGCGCCTGGTCCTGGTTGGCCGATACGCCGGTAGCGTGCACCGCCAGCTGGATCTCGTCGGCGCGGCCATCGACCTTGATCTGGTCGCGCCATTTTTCGGTCTCGGTGCGCGAGACGGGCGCGGGAGCCGCCGGTTCAACACCGGCGCCGGCGCAGGCCGACAGGCCCAGCACTGCGACGCCGAGCAGGAGGACAAGTTTCACGGGGTGCTTGCTCATGGCCGCGTCCTCACTCGATCACATAGCCGACGGGGCCCTGATAGGCGCGCCCCGCATTGGCGCCGGCCGGCGCCTTGACCACCTGGTTGAGCCGCCCCAGCAGGGTCGTGCTCATGTCGCCCGCGAACTTCAGGCCGTCGGCCGGGGTCTGCAGGTTCTGGGGCCGGGTAGGATCGACGATGTAGGGGGTGATGATGATCACCAGCTCGGTCTCGCCGTTCAGATAGTCGCGCGAGCGGAACAGCGAGCCGAGAACCGGCATCGAGGTCAGACCCGGCAGGGAGTCGATGGTTTGCTTGGTCGTCTGCTGCAGCAGGCCGGCGATCATCATCGAGCCGCCCGATGGCAGCTCGACCGTCGTCTCGGCCCGGCGGACCATCAGGCCCGGCACGGTCAGCACGCTGGAGCCCGAACCGCTGGACACCGAGAAGGCGCCCAGGCTGGAGAGCTCGGAAACCTCGGTCGACAGCTTCAGCGAGATTCGGCCGCCCGACAGAACGACCGGGACGTAGCCCAGGCCCACGCCGTAGGGCTTGAATTCGATGGTGATCTTGCCTGTGGCGTCCTGGCCGGTGGGGACCGGGAATTCGCCGCCCGCCAGGAACTTGCCCGCCTCGCCCGACAGCACGGTCAGGTTGGGCTCGGCCAGGGTGCGGATCAGGCCCACCCGTTCAAAGGCCTGCAGACAGGCGTTGGTGTTGCTGCCGGTGGCCATCTTGTAGGCGGTCGTGGCGACATTGGTGACCAGGTTGGCCAGAGCGTTGGACGACCCGCTGGTCGTGCCCGAATTGATCGCGCTGTTTACGGCGTTGGTCCGCGTGATCGAGCCGACGCTGTCCGCGGCGATCGTGACAGGGTTTCCATTGACGTCGATCAGCGTCACGGTCGAGGTCGTGACCGAGTTCGACGTGTTGTTGCTGGTCGATCCCGTGGTCCCCGACGTGACGCCGTTCTGGCTGTTCTGGGTGCTGTTGTTGTTGACGTTGGTGGTGCGGGCGTTGTTATAGCCGGCGCAAAGATCGGCGCCGCCCATCAGCGCGCCGTTGACGCCGAAGGTATTGTCCCGCCCGAGCCCGTAGGTCCGCACGCCGTCATTGAAGAGGGCGTTGGACGACACGCCCAGCTGCTTGATGACGTTGCGCTGCACCTCGACGATGCGCACTTCCAGCATCACCTGGTCCTTGCCGGCGATGCTGAGCATGTTCAGCACCTTTTCCGGCGAGGCCACGAACTGGGCGGCGATCCGCGAGGCCTTCTCGGAGTCGGCGGCATTCATCACCACGCCGGTGAGAATGACGCTGTCCTTCAATGGAACGACCTGCACCGAGCCCATGGGCAGGACGGTGCGCAGGGTGGTGGACAGCAGACTGATGTCCTGGGCGACGCGGATGTTCAGCTGCAGGATCTTGCGGCCGGCGGCGTCGAAGAACACCGCGTCGGTCGCGCCCGAGGTCATGCCCAGCACATAGATCCGTCGCGGGCTGCGCAGAACCGCATCGGCCACCAGCGGATTGGTGACCAGCATGTCGCGCACGTCGACCGGCAGCTCGATGATCGCCGACTTGCCCAGCGGCAGGTCCAGCACCCGGGCGCCGGCCCCGGCGGTCAGGTCGATGCTCAGCACCTGCTCGGCAGCGGGCGGGGCGATCGGGGCGACGGCGACCGGGCGCGGGCGAACCACGCGCGGCGCGGGGCGATAGGTGTGCGAGCCGCCGACAGGACCGTCGGCCAGCACGGAGCTGGTCGAACTGAGCGCCAGAATCCCGGCGATGTGCGCGGTGAGAACCCGACGGATCATGGAGGAGCGGCTCATGGGCGCACCGAGGTGTTGGTGGTCAGGCCGCCACGGTTGATGCGGATCACCGAGTCCTCCGGGGCCTTGCGCGCGACACCGCCCACGACGCCCGAAGGACCGCCCAGATCGGTATAGGCGCGCAGGGCCAGGGTCACCGGGCCTGTCGCCTTGGCCCGGGTGAGGGCCTCGGCGTCGGCGGGGCTGACCTCGATGGTGGCGGTGGCCGCGACGATCGACTTGGCGTCCTTCTCGGCTGCGGTGCTCTGGTCCAGGGCCAGAACGCGGACGTTCTGCAGGATGGTCTCGGCGATCGTCACCTTGCCGGCGCCGCCATCGACATCCGGGGACTGGGTGTCGCGGGTCTGCAGCACATCCACCCGGTCGCCGGGCAGGATGAAGCCACCGACGGCGGTCTCGGAGGTGACGGGTACGGCCATGGCGCGCTTGCCGGGCGACAGCACGACCGACAGATAGCCGCCGTCGCCGCCGCGGACGATCTTGCGGGGGGTGATGGGTTCGCCGGTCAGGATCGGGTCGCGCACGATCGCGCCCTCGACAGCCTTGGACGGGTCGACGCCGCCGATCATGTCATTGGCGGCATGGGTGACGGCGGCCCTGGCCTTGTCCGCGCCCTCGGGCTTGGGCAGTGCGGCGCCGTTGGTGATGAAGGCGGCATTGACGGCCTCGGTCGGCCAGGCCTGCCAGGTGACGTCCTCGCCGGTCAGTCGCGCGCCGATGGCCAGGTCGCGCTTGGCGACCAGAACCTGGGTCATGGGCCGGCCCGCGACAGGTGCGGCAATGGCCGAGGGCGCGGCGGCGGGCTTTCCACCCAGCGCGCGCTGCATCACCACGGCCAGGCCGATGGCCGAAATGGCGGCGACCAGGACGATCAGGAGGCGAACAGGATTCATTGCGCGGTCACAGGCTTTCGCGACGAGAAGCGAGGTTTCGCGAGCTGCCGCCCTTCAGGACTGCGCGCGCGATTCATCTGACAGCCTTTCTGGCCACCCCCATGCTCGCCCGCGCATGGTTAACACCGGCTAAAGTTTTGGCTCGCCGAGTCGATATGCCCGCTGTGACAGGCTGACGCGGAACGGGTCCAGGGCGCCGGGCGGCTCAGCCGAGAATGGCGCCGGCCAGGGCGCCTTGCGGGAAAGTCGCCAGGGCGCCGACCGCGATGGCCACACCATAGGGAATGTCGCCGCCCTGCGCGCCCAGCTTGCGCAGCCAGGACGGGCTGCCGGCCAGCACAGGCTCCAGCCAGCCAGAGCGCAGGGCCAGGATGGCCATGGTCAGAGCGCCGCCCGCCAGACCTGTCGACAGCATGAAGGGGAAGGCCGCCGGCCAGCCGATCCACAGGGCGCTGGCCGCGAACAGCTTGGCATCGCCGCCGCCGATCCAGCCGGCCGCGAACATGCCCATGCCCAGCAGCAGCGCGCCGAACCCTGTCGCCAGGCAAAGGCCGATGGCCGGCAGTGACGCGCCGCTGACGGCTGCGGCAGGGACGAAGGCCACGACCAGGGCCAGCGAAATCCAGTTGGGAATAGTGTAGCTGGTAGCGTCCTTCAGTGCCGCCACGATGACCAGGGCCGGAAAGATCAGCAGCAGCAGGATCTGGATAGCGTGCATCGCAAGGCACCTTGTTTGACGCGCCATTCTGGGACGATCAGGTGAAGCAATGGTTTCCTCCACATGCGGAAAAGGCCGCGACGAAACCGTCGCGGCCCTCCCGTTTTCGAGGTAGTGGGTCGGCCCGTTTGGGCCACCGCGCCTTTAGCTGGCCGAGTTGGCCGTGCTGACCTTGGTGCCGACGTTCGTGAACGTGGTCTTCAGATTGGTACCCAGGGTCGTGACGGCGGTCACGATCACGACGGCGATCAGAGCAACGATCAGACCATATTCGATGGCCGTGGCGCCGGATTCGTCGTTCAGGAAAGTCTTGATGAAGCTGGTCATTTTAAAATCTCCAGTGTTGAAACTTGTGATGCAGAGATTGCACCAATTGAGTAAATCAATTGTATTCAAAAAAGGGCATTTGCCGATAATTATACTTTTTTAGCCGGAAAATAGACAAAGAAAAAGGGCCGGAACCCAGGTTCCGACCCTTCTTTTTTCGAGGCCTGAAGCCAGGTCTTAGCTGGCCGAGTTGGCCGTGCTGACATTGGTGCCGACGTTCGTGAACGTGGTCTTCAGGTTGGTGCCCAGGGTCGTGACGGCGGTCACGATCACGACGGCGATCAGAGCAACGATCAGACCATACTCGATGGCCGTGGCGCCGGATTCGTCGTTCAGGAAGCGGGTGAAGAACTTCGTCATGACTTGATCTCCTAAATCATCGTTGGTTGATGTTGAGGTCTTCAAGCCGTGCTGACTTGCTCACCCCCGAAAACACGATCAATTTCACCCACCTCGCTTAATGGCCAGTAAACGTGGCAATAGTTTCCGTTGTTTTTCTTTAGGTTTATTTGCATTTACTATTACTTATTCTTAACCACACCCGCCAGAACTGAGCCCAAAGCCTTTTGAATCAACGGTTTCGGGAACGGTCACGTTGTCGCGGAGGTAGTGGATTTAGTCTTTTGTTGACCATTCAAAGTCAGTCTGACCCGGCTCGAATATCGAACTGGAACCGTCATGCGCCGCCTTTCGCTCGCTCTCGCCGCTGTCCTCGCCCTGGCGGGCGCCTCGGCGCGTGCTGAAAGTCTCTCGGTTCCAGCCGGCGAGATCGCGCGCATCGGTCTGTCTGGCGCTGTGCGCGACGTGGTGGTCGGCGATCCGCTGGTCGCCGATGTCAGCGTCATCAACGAGCGCACCCTGGTGATCCTCGGCAAGCGGGCCGGCGTCACCACCGTGATGGCCTTCGACGCCGCCGGCCGCCCTCTGGCCGAACGCCAGGTGATTGTCTCCGACACCAGCGCCGGCGTCACCGTCTATCGCGGCGCCGCCAATGTCGGGACCTATGCCTGCGGCGTGCAATGCACCCGTGTTGCGCCCACCTCCGCAGCCAGCGTCCCCTAAGAAGAGTCCAGCGTGCGCGTGAGGGCGCGTCTAAACGACTGATTAGGGGCGGCAGGCCTAGACTACCCTGACCGTCGCCCCAGGCGGCTTGGAAACGGACCCCACGCGTATGGCGACTGTCGCCCGCCTCAAACGCCGCCAACCTTGCGCCGGTCTGCTGGCAAGGGCCCGCGACAGGGCAAGGCTGTTTGCGCACGCGCGCCGCGGCGCGGTAACGGTCGAGTTCGCCTTCGTCTCTATTCCCTTCCTGCTGCTGATCTTCGCGATCATCGAACTGGGACTGGTGTTCCTGGTCTCGATCACCCTGGAAAACGCCGTGATCGACATCGGTCGCACCATCCGCACCGGCGAGGTCCAGACGGCCGGCCGAACCGCCGCCGCCTTCAAGACCGCCGTCTGCACCGAGATGAGCTGGCTGGGATCGGCCTGCAGCACGGCCCTGAGCCTGGACGTGCGCACCTTCAACGGCTTCTCGGCCTCGGGCGTGGTGCTGAACGCCGCCAAGCCGAATACGCCCTGCTGGGATCCGGGCGGCCCGGGCTCGATCGTGATGGTCCGCGCCTATTACAACTGGCCCCTGGTCACGCCCCTGCTGCAGACCGGCCTGCAGACCTCGAACGGCAAACGCATGCTGACGGCCGCGACGGCCTTTTCGAACGAGCCCTATTCCGACACTCCGGCGGCCACGGTCATATGCCCCATCAACTGACCCCCCGACCCAAAAAGCGCTTGGCCGGCTTCTGGCGCGATCGTAGCGGGGTCTCGGCCGTCGAGTTCGCGCTGATCGCGCCGGTGCTGGTGATCTTCTATTGCGGCATGGCCGAACTGACCCAGGCCATGATGGCCCAGCGACGCCTCAGCAATATCGCCTCGTCGATCGGCGACCTTGTGGCCCAGAGCGCCCAGCTCAACGACGCCCGCCGCGACGACATCTTCACGATCGGCAACACGATCATGGCGCCGTTCCCGACGACGAGCCTGCGCATGTGTCTGGTCAGCATCACCTCTGACGCGACGGGCAAGGACACGGTCGCCTGGTCTGAGAACCGCAACAGCCACGCCAACTGTCCGGCCAAGGACGCGGTGCTGGGCTCTACCGTGATCCCGGTCGGCGTGCTGCCCGCCAGCCAGAGCGTGATCATGGCCAAGGCCAGCTATGGCTATACCTCGCCGATCAAGTTCATCCTGCCCTCAACCCTGAACTTTTACCGCACCTTCTATCTGCGGCCCCGCAAGAGCGAGACTGTGCTGCGGGTCAACTGACACTCTTCCCGCCCTGCTATGAGGGTGAGGAGAAGACTGCCCTGAGCCGCTCGGCAAGCGGATGCGGCGCGAAGATCCGCCCATCCAGCCGCGAGACCGGCCGCACGCCGATCAGGCTGTTGGTGACGAAGACCCCATCGGCGCCGGCCAGCCGCGCGCCGTCGGCGGCGATCTCCAGCGCCTCGATCTCCCACGACCTTGCCGCAGCCAGCACACGCGCCCGGGTGATCCCGGCCAGCACGCCGCACTGTAGGGCCGGGGTCAGCAGTCGCTCGCCCTCGATCCAGAACAGGTTGGCGGCCGCCGCGCAGGTCAGGTGGCCGCCATTGTTCAGCATCACCGCCTCGTCGGCCCCCGCCGCCCGGGCCTCGGCGCGGGCCAGCACATTGTCGAGATAGGCGAGGGTCTTGAGCCGCGACGCCGGCGAGCCCTCATTGCGGCGGGTCTGGGCGATGATCAGAGTCGCGGGCGTCTCGATCGGCACCGCCAGGGCGGCGGTCGCCCTCAGGCGCGGGACGACCTGCACCGGACGATCCAGGCCTCGCCCCCCAGAGCCGGCCGTCACCGTCAGACGCACGGCTGCCCGGCCCGCAGGCGGCGGCGCGGCAAGGCACAGGGCCCGCGCCGTCTCGCGATCCAGATCCGGCAGACCCAGCACCGCGCAGCCGCCCGCCAGACGGTCCAGATGCGCCTCGATCATCGGGATCGCGCCGTCCAGCGCCAGCATGGTCTCGAACAGGCCATCGCCCAGCAGCAGGCCGCGATCGTCCAGCGGGATCATGCAGTCATCTCCGTCATGGGCTCGGTCAGGGCGCGCTTGAGAGCGGCGATCTTGGTCTCGGTTTCCAACCGCTCGGCCTGCGGATCACTGTCGGCGACGATACCTGCCCCCGCCCGCGCCTCGAGCGTCCAGCCATCGCTATGCCGCTCCAGCCCCACGGTCCTGATCAGCACGCTGGAATCGAGGCTGCCGTCGAACCCCGCCCAGAACAGCGAGCCGCAATAGGGACCGCGCGGCGGCTCCATCTGCGCAATGACCGTCATCGCCTGGACCTTGGGCGCGCCGGTGATCGAGCCCGGCGGGAAGCTGGCCCGCAGCAGGTCAGCGATGGTGAGGCCCGGGGCCAGGCGCCCGATCACCGTCGAGACCAGATGGTGCACATTGACGAAGGTCTCGACGCCGAACAGTGCCGGAACCCTGACGCTGCCGGGCGGGCTGACCCGAGCCAGGTCATTGCGCATCAGGTCGACGATCATCAGGTTCTCGGCCCGATCCTTGGCGCTGGCCGACAGCTCGGCGATCATCACCGCATCCTCGGCCGGCGTCGCGCCGCGCCGCCGGGTGCCCTTGATCGGCTTGGTCTCGATGCCGCCGTCCGCGCCCGACACCTTCAGGAACCGCTCGGGCGAATTGGAGACCAGCGCCCTGCCCTCCAGCCGCCAATAGGCCGAGAATGGCGCCGGGCTCTGGGCGCGCAGGCGGGTGAACAGGTCGAACGGATCAACGCCGTCCACCAGCCGCCCGGTCCAGGCGCGGGCGATATTGGCCTGAAAGATCTCGCCAGCATGGATGCGGGCCACCACTTCAGCGACGGCGGCTTCATAGACCGCGCCGTCGGTGGCGGTCAGGGCCGCGCACAGCGGCCCCTCGACCGGCGGCCGCGCATCGGCGGGAACGTCCAGCCAGGAGAGGGCCGCCCTCGCCCGCTCGCCGGCCTGCACGTCGGTATCGCCTCGCCCGACGGCGACGACGCGGCGCGCCTGATGGTCGAAGGCCAGCAGGGCACCGTAGCGGGCGCAGGTCAGGTCCGGCCAACCGGTCCGGCCGAGGCCCAGGCGCTCGACCCGGTCGCCCAGCTCATAGGTTCCCAGACCCACGACTCCGCCCTGAAACGGCGGCCCCTCCGGATCGACGGGCAGGCGCGGGCCGATCAGGGCGCTCAGGGCCTCGAACGGGTCGCGGGGGTCGGCGGCGTCCAGGGTCAGCACCGCCTCGGGCGCACGCAGCAGATAGGACCACCGCTCGCCGCCGCCTGACAGCAGGGCGCAGGCGTGCGGCTCGTCACGGAACGGCTGCAGGGCCCAGACCGGCTCGCGCCAGGGGGCGTTTAGAAGAGCGACGCGGTACATGGCGGGGTTGATAGCACCAAAATCGGCGCCTTGAAGGAAGAGGGTCAGGCCAGGGCCGCCAGACCGTTCTTGCGCACGATCGTCAACAAGCGCAGCGCCGGACCACCCGGTCGCTTCTGCCCGCGCTCCCACTCTGACACCAGGTTGGTGGAGACATTCAGGTAGCGGGCAAATACCCCCTGAGACACATGCTCGGCCTCGCGGATCGCACGGATCTCCTCGGGTTCCAGCGGCATGGCCGGGGTCAGGCAGGTCAGATCGAATGAGCGCAGGGTCAGCTTGTCGATGGATCCGGCCTGGTGCAGCCCCTCCATCATTTCATGCACGGCCGCCAGCGCCGGGCTCTTATAGGTTTTGGTCATCGTCCCGCACCTGTGTCCAACGTCCCGCGTCCACCTCGGCCGCCATCTGCGCCTCCGACAGCCCCAGGACCACCTTCGCCGCCGCCTGGAACACCGCCACCTCGTCGCGGCTCAGATTGGCCCGATCCTTCTTGGCGAACCCATAGACGAACACCGCCCGCGTCCTGAGGCGAAAGAAAACCATCACCCGATAGCCGCCCGACTTGCCGGCACCCGTTCGGGCGACACGCTGCTTGATCAGTCCTCCGCCAAGATCGGCGTCGATCAACCCTGCTTCAGCCTGTTCGACAGCATCGCGCAGGGCTTGATCACTGATCCTTTCCTTGCGCGCGTACTTTTCAAACCAGCCATTCTTGTAGAGGCGCATTGCATGGCTTCCAGCAACACGGAAAAATACCATACATAGTATGGTACTTCAAGACCTCGACCCCGGCATCGGCCGGTCTGGACATCAAGCCTCGCGCTCGCCGCCCTTGACGAAGAACAGGCCCAGCGCGCCCAGCAGCAACAGGCCGACGATCGGCACGAAGCCCGCCACCTGGCTCTGGAAGATCCGGGTCGCAAGGGCCACCAGCAGCGAGCCCAGCCACACCGTCGCCGTGCCCGAAAGGGCGAACAGACCAAAGAAGGCGGCGATGCGATCAGGCGGGGCCAGACGCACCAGCAGGGTGCGGCTGGAAGCATATTGCGCGGTGACGAACACCGCGATCAGCATGCCCAGGCCCAGATACAGAACCTCTGGCAGGGTGCGAAACAGCGGCCCGTTCCACAGCGGCGCATGGGCGGCGGGGTCATAGCTCCAGAAATAGAGGATCCTGTCGCGGCCCATGCCCAGGGCGCTGATCAGAACGATCAGGCAGCCGAAGATCTCCAGCTGCACGGCGCGTCGCGGCCCCAGGGTCCTGTCCAGCCACGGGGCCAGGAAGCCGCCGAGCACGCCGAAGATCGACAGGCAAATGCCATAGGCCAGCATCTCCAGCTCGCCCCAGCCCATCAGGCCGGCGGCGAACAGGCCACTGAACACCAGCAGGGCCGTCATGCCGTCGCAATAGAGCATCCGTGTCGCCAGGAATGTCGCGACATCCTTGTGCCCCTTGAGGTTGCTCAGGGTGTCGATCAGCAGCCGCGCGCCGTGGCGCAGGCTGGCCGCCATCGACAGGCCGGTGCGCGGCGCATCGCGCGTCCACAGCAGGAAGGGGATCGCGCCCAGCAGCATCACGCCGGCCGCCATCGGTCCCGACAGGCGGGCCGGCTCGTGGTTTGAGGTCGGCAGGCCAAACAGCGGTGCGGCCGGCACGCCGGGCCAGTCCACCGCGCCGGGCAGGACGAAGGCCCACATCATGAAGATCAGCAGGCTGACCGACAGGCCGTTGGCCATGGCATAGCCCAGCCCCGAAACCAGCGGCTCCTGCCCCGGCTCGGCGGCGCGCGACAGCAGCGAGTTGTTGAGCACGTCGCCCCAGTTATACGACACGCCCAGCGCGATCAGGACAAAGCCGATCACGGCCACCGACGGCCCGTCGTTGGGCTGGGCCAGCCACAGCAGCATCAGCAGCGGCAGCATGATCGCCAGAATGCCGATCAGGAACGGCTTGCGCGGGCCATAGCGCTCGATCGAGGCGCCCAGCAGGGGGGCGGTGAGCGCAGTCAGCAAACCAAAGGCGGTGGCGATGTCGGCCATGGTCGCCTGACCCTTGACCGGATCGCCGACCAGCACCCGCGAGAAATAGGGCGCGAAGATGTAGATGGTGATCAGGACGACATAGGCGTCGCGCGATCCCTGGTGGAAGATCCAGCTGAGCGCGCCTTTTGACAGACCCCCCGGTTTGCCGCCCGCCGACGCGCCCGCCACATCACTCATGCCCTACCCCGGTTCGAGCGCCGTCTGATGCGGCGCTTTCAGGCGAGCGTGGCGGTTAAACGGGCGTTTGTCACGGGCGACTTTAAAGCAGGATATGCGCCCGCACAGCCTCGCGCATTTCGGCGTCCAGCCCCACGGCCTGTTCCAGATAGCCGTCCAGCGAGCCGTGCTGGTCCTTCATCGCGGCGAAGGCGGCGGCCAGGTACTGGGCCTCGACGCCCATGGCCGCGCGCATGGCCGCCTCGGTCGGGGTGCGGCCGGTCATTTCCTCGATGATGGCCATGAACTTCGGGCCGCGCCGGTCGAAGCGGGCCGAGTCATTGGTCAGCAGATAGTCGTCGATCACGTCATCGTCCGACACGCCCGCCACATGATGGGTCAGGGCCGCCAGAATGCCGGTGCGGTCCTTGCCGGCCGCGCAATGGATCAGCACCGGCCCCGCGCCCTGCGCCAGGGCCTGGAAGTAGCGCGAGAACAGGTCCAGGTGCCGCGCCTTGAACGGCGCCCGCTGATAATATTCGACCATATAGGCCTGGATCGAGCCCGGCGAGAGATCCGAGCCTTTCAGGAACTCATGCCAGGGGTCGGGCCCGGTCGCGCCCAGATCGTTGTCGATCACCTCGGCAGCAAACCCTGTCCAGCGCCGCGACGGGGACCGCTCGCGCTCGTTGGGACGGCGCAGGTCGACCAGGGTGACGATGTTCAGGGCCGCCAGGGCGTCCAGGTCAGCGTCGGTGGCCTCGGCCTGGTGGGCGGCGCGGTACAGAACGCCCTTCTTCAGTCGGCCAAGACCGGCGGCGTAGTCGCCATAGTCGCGGAGGTTCTCGACGCCTTGGAGCGGGATGTGTCGGGTCATGTCAGGGGTGTTAGCGCGACCGGATGACATTGGCGAGACGTCCTAGCGCCTCAACCACGGTGCCAGCCGGTCCTGCACCGGCTGGTCCACATAGGTATGGAACAGCCACGCCGCGCCATAGGCCAGGGGGAAGCCGGCCAGCCACATCAGCCACTGCCAGCCGATGCCGATCGGCATGGTGTCGATCAGCTTGTGGACGGCGCTCCAATAGATCACCCCGACGAAGATGTGGGTGATGAACAGCGCGAACGACAGCTTGGCACCCTCCTCGATCCAGGCGCTGGGTCGCTGCACCGGCAGGCGGCCGGCGCCCAGGATGATGCAGGCGATGGCGGCCAGGCTGGGCAGGTCGAACCACAGCACATTGGGCAGGGCGTAGCGGTCCAAGGTCTGCCAGGCGACCAGCATGGCCACGCCGCCATACAGCAGGGCCCGGGCCGCCTTTTCCGAGGGCCAGTCCATCTCGACCGCGCGGGCCAGGCATACACCCAGAATGAACAGCGGCAGGGCCCGTACGACCCCGAACTGGAACCGCAGGTCGGCCAGGGCCTGGTCAAAGCCGAAGCGGGCGATCAGTTCGAAGGCGATGATGATGGCCACGCCCACCAGCGGCAGGATCACCGCATGGCGCACCCTGTCGGCCGCCCGCCACATGAAGGGGAAGATCGCGTAGCAGACAATCAGGGCCGACAGCGACCAGCTGGGCAGGTTCCAGCCGTCGCTGGGAAAGCCCCAGGCGTGGACCAGCAGGGCCTGGACCGGCAGCTGGTCCCAGGCGAAGCGGCTGGGCTTGTGGGCGTCGGTGCCGATCGCGTTGAGGACCAGCACCAGCACCGCCATGGCCGCCAGTACCATCAGGTGCCCGGGCCAGACCCGGGCGGCGCGGCGCAGCCAGAAGCGGGCCGGCGTGATCTTCCCCGACAGGGTCGAGGCGCCATAGGCCCGGCCCAGCACATAGCCCGACAGGATCAGGAAGAAGTCGGTGGCCAGAAAGCCGCGCGAGAACACCTGATGGAAGCGTTCGATCCGCATCGGGCTCTCGGCCCCGTAGTGGTAGAGCACGATCAGCAGCGAGGCCAGGAAGCGCAGAAAGTCCAGGGCTCCGCCCCGCACGGCGCGGCGGGTGCGGGCCATCACCGGGGTCTGGACCGGGGCGGACAGGTCGGGGGGCGAAGCAGAACTGGGCACCCCATGGCCTTAACAAAGCCGGCCGCGCGGGAAAAGCCATCGCGTCGCGTCATCTTGCGGCGAGGCGTCGCGCCGCCTATCTGTAACATGTGCTGTTTCCGAAAGACTTCACCATGACCCGCATGCCCGCCCTGTTCGTCGGCCACGGCTCGCCGATGAACGCCATCGAGGACAATGCCTGGAGCCGCGCCTGGGGCCAGATGGGCCGCGACCTGCCCCGGCCGCGCGCCATCGCCATGGTCAGCGCCCACTGGGAGACGCAGGGCGCCACCGCCGTCAGCGCTTCGGCGGCACCCGAGACGATCCACGATTTCGGCGGCTTTCCGCAGGCCCTGTTCGACGTGCAATACCGCGCGCCGGGCGATCCGGCCCTGGCCGCGCGCATCGGCGAAATCCTGTCGCCAGACCCGGTGGTCCAGCATCCTACGCGCGGCCTCGACCACGGAGCGTGGGGCGTGCTGAGGCCGATGTATCCGGACGCCGATATTCCGGTGGTGCAGATCAGCCTGGATCGCGGACGTTCCAATCGCTGGCACTACGAGGCCGGCCGTCGCCTGGCGGCCCTGCGCGACGAGGGCGTGCTGCTGATGGGTAGCGGCGACATCGTTCACAACCTGCGGGCCGCCGACTTCCGCCGGCCGCAAGCCCCCGAATGGGCCGAGCGCTTCAACGATACCGCCAAGGCCTTGATCCTGGCCGGCGACCACGACCCGCTGATCGACTGGGAAAGCCTGGGCCCCGACGCCGAGGCGTCGATCAACAGCGCCGAACACTATCTGCCCCTGCTCTATGTGCTGGGCGCGCAGGGACCCGGCGACGCGGTCAGCGTCTTCACCGACGACGTCTTCGCGGCGATCTCGATGACGGGGATCAAGGTGGGCTGAAGGCGAAAAACCCCATAGCGGGGGAGCACGAGCGTTGCGCTTTCAGGGACGCTGGGGCCCGCCGAGGGGGGTAGCCGGGTTGTCCGCGCCGGGTGAAAGATTGGGCGGCGAACCCGGCTTTGCAACGGCGTGACGGAGGTCTTTTCAAGATCGAATGTGGCAGGCCCGCAACGAATCAACGGGCTGCATCGGCACGCGGCCACGCTGGGCCGGCGCGCTCGGCGGGGACTTTTCGGCGTGGTCGGAAAGCAGGCGGTTTTGATTTCAGAGGCGAGCGACAAGCGTTTTCCGATAAGTGTGAAACGGTTATCGGATCGAAAAACGCTCTAAACTTTTGATTTAGAGCCCTTTTCGCCCGATCCCGATGAGGCCATCAGGCCGGAAAGGGCTCTAGCGGACCTTGTGCCAAAACCACACCATCCCAGCCCCAAGACCGAACAGCCAAAGTCCCACGATGAAGGCTGCCATGTAGCGGTTGGTGGGCCTAACCACAGAGACAGCTTCGGCGCGGAAGTCTGCCATCAGGTCTGCAGGGATAAGTCGGATAGCCAAGGCGATCCCGAGGGGCACGATGATGATGTCGTCCAGGTAACCGAGGACCGGGATGAAGTCGGGTATGAGGTCGATCGGGCTCAGTGCATAGGCCGCGACTGCGGCAGCGACGACTTTCGCGACGACAGGTGTTCGCGGGCTTCTTGCGGCGATCCAGAGCGCCACCAGGTCACGCTTCAGGCTCTTGGCCCATGATGTCAGCCGCTCGCGCATGCCTGCATCTATGCCGCCGCTCTGAAGCGCCCGCAACAGGTCGATGCCAAACCAGGGCTCGCTCCGGCGGGACGGCTCGTTCCGCGCCAGGCTGGATCCGCCCGCGCCCGCGCCTATATCTGCAGGCGCAACACGCCAGGACCCCGCCCATGACCAAGCCCCTGAAGATCGATTTCGTCTCCGACGTGTCCTGCCCCTGGTGCATCGTCGGCCTGGGCGGGCTGGAGACGGCGCTGCAGCGCGTGGGGAATCTGGTCGAGGCGGAGATCCATTTCCAGCCCTTCGAGCTCAATCCCAACATGCCGCCCGAAGGTCAGAACATCGTCGAGCATATCGCCGAGAAATATGGCGCGACGCCGGAACAGTCGGCCGCCAACCGCCAGGCCATCCACGAGCGGGCGGCGTCGGTAGGCTTCACGATCAAGACCAGCGAGACCAGCCGCATCTACAACACCTTCGACGCCCACCGCCTGCTGCACTGGGCCGGCATAGTGGGCGGCCAGAAGGCCCTGAAGCGCGCGCTGTTCGACGCCTATTTCACCGACGGGCTCAGCCCCGCCGACCATGACGTGCTGGTGGCGACCGCGCAGAAGGCGGGCCTGGACGGCGCGGCGGCCCGCGAGGTGCTGGCCTCCGGCCGATATGCCCAGGAGGTCCGCGACGCCGAGCGCGCCTGGCACACGGCCGGCATCAGCTCGGTCCCCGCCGTGATCATCAATGACCACTATCTGATCTCGGGCGGCCAGCCGGCGGCGTATTTCGAAAAGGCCCTCCGCCAGATCGCCGCCGAGGCCTGAGCCCCTACACCACCTGGGTCGCCGTCCCCGCCACCATGTACCAGGTCAGCAGCAGGCCGCAGATCACGCTGGCCGTCGCATAGCCGCCGGTGCGCTGCCAGGTGAAGACGCCGATCACCGCCATCAGGGCGGTCAGCGGCAGGAACTGAATGGCCACCACGGTCGACAGCGGATCGAAGGCCGTGGGCAGGCGGCCGGTCAGCAACAGCGCGCCATAGTCCAGAGCCAGCAGCAGGGCAAAGCCGCCGCTCAGGGCCAGAACGGCGCTGGCATAGCGGGCCAGATTGCTCTCGCCCGCCACCGGGATGCGGGCCAGCAGGGTGCGCAGGGTGACGCTAAAGGCCAGGGTCAGGGGCAGCACATAGACCAGCACCTGGTCAGCCTGGCCCAGGCTGAGACGCTTCAGGGCCACAACCCAGAAGCGGAAATCAACCAGGAACAGGCGATGGACCAGCTCCAGCGCGCCATAGACCACGCCCACACTGACGATGCCGATCAGCACAGACAGTCGCAGGGAACGGCTGAACGCGGGTTTGTCACGCTTGCCCAGGGCAGCCAGGCCCAGGGTGATCAGGGCGGTCAGCACGGCCCAGGTCAGAACCTGGTTGGTGATACCCTGCTTCAGTATGGCATTGGGCGGCAGGGCGACCATGCCGAGGATAAAGAACGGGAAATAGGTCAGGGCAGGCAGCAGGGCCGTGATCGCGACGCTGCGCCACCAGCCGCCGTCGCGGCGGGCGACGGTGGGCTGGATCGGCTGACGCAGGGCCGTAAACAGCGGCAGGGTCAGCAGCGCCTGGAACGTCCCCAGCAGCAGCACGACGGCGCCGATCAGGGCGACGCCGGTGCCGGCTTCCTTCCACATCCAGATCTGGTCGCTGGCCGGACGCGGGGTCCCGCCCTCCAGGGTCAGGGCGAACCAGTCCAGCGCGTGCCCGATGGCGGCGGGCGAGATGTGGTCACCGGGATGGGTGGTGGCGGGCGTGTTGAGCACCCGGGCGGTTCCGTCGGCGACCGAGCCATAGACCTTGCCCGGCTGGACCGGCGCCGTCGTCCCGAACACCGCCTGCAGCTTGGCGCTGCCGGTGACGTCCTTGGCCCGATCGACGCCCCACATCAGCTTGGAGAACTCGTCATACTGGCTGAACACCAGGGCCAGGTTGCGCGGCCAGGCCGGCGTGCCGTCCGCCGCGAACGGCTTGCCGGTCGAGGAGCCCTCCAGCACCACCGCCCTGTAGGCGTCCGGCATGGTCGCGGCGGCGGCCAGCACCGTCCAGCCGCCCATGCTGTGGCCCTCCAGGCCGATATTGCCGGGATCGACGGCCGGCAGGCTGCGCAGGTATTTCAGGCCATCGGGACCGCCAAAGCCGTTCGAGAACGCCGCGCCGCCGCTGTAGCCGTGGCCGGTCTGGTCCAGGGCCAGCACCACATAGCCGCGCCGGGCAAACTCTATGGCGAAGCCGCTCTGGGTCTCGCGGGAATTGATATAGCCGTGCACGGCCAGCACCCCGGGGGCCGGCGTCGCTGCGGTGGCATTGGGAGGCGTATAGAGCAGGCCGCTCATCGGCGTGCCGCCCGTTCCCGCGAAGGTCACCTCGGTGACCTTGATCCCGCCCGCCGTCTGGACCTTCCAGGCCAGCGCGCTTCCGCCCAAAACCAGGACCAAGCCCAGCACGAACAACAGCCATGGCTTGCGCATGACATCCCCTCCCCCGCGCCGGTCGATCGCCAGCTTTGGAGGGGAGCCTAGAGGAGGTGTGGGGACCTGGATATCCCCACACCCATAGAGAGAGGGTTTTAAACCAGCGCCCCGGCCTTTTCCGCCGCCGCTAAACGCTCGGCCATGCCGGAGCCGTACATGCGCTGCACCCGCTCAAGCACCTTGGCCGGCGCAGTTTCCGGCCGTCCCGAATTGAACGGCGGGGCGGGGGCGTACTCGACGCCCAGCTGGATCGCCTCAGCGACGTCCTGGCCGGCGATCTCGGCGGCGATGGTCAGGGCGAAGTCGATGCCGGCCGTGACGCCGCCGCCGGTGAAGACCTTGCCGTCGCGCACCACGCGGGCCGGATCGGGGATCGCACCGAACAGGGACAGTTGGTCGCGCCACGCCCAGTGGCAGGCCGCCCGCTTGCCCTTCAGCAGGCCCGCCGCGCCCAGCACCAGAGAGCCTGTGCAGACCGAGGTCACATAGCGCGCGCCCCAGGCCAGGCGGCGGATCTCGTCGAGGAAGGCCGGATTGGCCATGGCCTCGGTGGTCCCGAAGCCGCCCGGCACCACCAGCACGTCGCACGCCTCGACATCGGTCAGGCGCGGCAGGTGCGCGAAAATCAGGCCATCGGCCTCGATCTCACCGCCGTCCAGGCTGGCGACCGTGACTTTCGCGCCGGGAAGACGGCACAGGATCTGGTGGGGACCGGTGAAGTCCAGATGGGTGACGCCCGGAAACAGGGCGAAGACGATGTTCAGGGATTCGACTTGAGCCATGGGGACATCTCCGTTTGACGCCGCATCATCCCGCGCCTAGCGTCAGGCTGAAATGACATAATTCCCTCGGAATCCGCCATGACCCGCTCCATCGGCTTTCTGGTCTATCCGGACTTCCAGCTCCTGGACGCCACGGGCCCGATCGCCACGTTCGAGATCGCCGCGCGGTTCTCGCCAGGGGCCTACCGCCTGGTCTTCCTGTCCCGCGACGGCGGCATGATCGCCAGCTCGTCAGGCATGGCCGTCGCCACCACAGCGCTGATTGACGCTCCGCCACTGGACACCCTGATCGTTTCGGGCGGCGACGGGGTGCATGGCCCCGCGATCTGTGAGTCCACCCTGGCCTATGTGCGTGACACGGCCAAGACGGCTCGCCGCGTCGCCAGCGTCTGTTCGGGAACCTACATCCTGGCGCAGGCCGGCCTGCTGGACGGCAAGCGGGCCACCACCCACTGGAGCCGGACGAAAGACATCCAGAAGCGCTATCCGGCCATCAAGCTCGAGCCCGACAGGATCTTCGTCCAGGACGGCATGATCTGGAGCTCGGCCGGCATCACCGCCGGTATCGACCTGGCCCTGGCCCTGATCGGCGCCGACGAGGGCGAGCCCGTGGCCCGGCGGGTGGCCCAGCAGCTGGTGGTCTATCACCGCCGGCCCGGCGGCCAGTCGCAGTTCTCGGCGCTGATCGACCTGAAGGCCGGGCGCTTTGACGCCGTGATGGCCTGGGCCCGCGAGAACCTGGCCGAGAGCCTCAGCGTCGAGCAACTGGCCGACCACGCCGCCATGAGCCCGCGCAACTTCGCCCGCCTGTTCGCCGCCGAGACCGGCGTCACCCCGGCCAAGGCGGTCGAACGCCTGCGCGTCGAGGCCGCCCGCGCCCTGCTGGACAGCCAGCCGCTGCAGGTCGAGGACGTGGCCCTGGAGACCGGCTTTGGCGATCCCGAGCGCATGCGCCGCGCCTTCATCCGGGCGTTCGGCCAGCCGCCCCAGTCGCTGCGACGCACGGCCAAGGCAAGCTAGCCGATCATGTTCATACCGCCCACCGGCTGGAACATGGTGGTCTGCATCTCGTGACCCATGAAAAAGGCCATCGAGCTCCAGACCTGTGGGTCCAGCACGTCGTGGAAGTCGTACAGGGCCGAGGGGATCGGCGCGCCGTTGATCCCGCCGCCGGGCGGGCGCTCATAGCCCTCGACGTCGGCCGCCGCGGCCTTGAAGCGCACCGGCTTGCCGCCGAACGATTGCGACGCGTGGATCCAGGTGTTGTGGTTGAACTGGATGACGGGCTCCAGCGCCACGCCGAACTGTTTGCGATAGTGCAGCAGGGTCTTGTGATGGTGCGGGATCCGCCAGGGGCCGGGATTGAAATAGTTGCCCGGCGCATAGCTGACCTTCTGGGTCGCCCCGCCCCGCTCGGTATAGGTATCGCCGCCGCGCAACGAACAGGTCCGGCCGCCGGCCCGGTGCTGATATTCGAGGATCTGCACCTTGTAGCCGGCCTTGGTCAGCTCATGAGCCGCCGGCAGGCCGGCCAGACCCGCCCCCAGCACGACCACCGCGGCGCCGTTGCGCGCGCCGGCCAGGTTGGGCGGCCCCGCAAACTGGGTCTCGGCCGCATGGCCCAGTGTCAAGGTCGGAGCTAACGAGGACTCGGGCGGCTTGGCGCGGGGGATCAATGGCGAGGCGTCGGCCATTTGGGGTGCCCTGGGAACGGGGGCGCGCAGGAAGCCGGCGCTGTGCGTGAAAGGCGGGACCCTACCCCCTGGCGTCCAGCTTGCCCGCCAGCGCCGCCACCTGCGCCTCGAGCCGGCCCAGGGCCTCGGCGTTGTGGCGGCTCAGCTCGGCGATGTCGCGCTCGCGCAGGGCGTCCAGCTTGGCGTGCAGGTGCATGATCTCCAGCTCGGCGCGCAGGTTGACGACATAGTCGTGCTCGGCGTTCTGGCGGTCCTTCAGGGCCTGGCGGTTCTGGCTCATCATGATCACCGGGGCCTGCAGGGCCGCGACCGTCGAGAGCAGCAGGTTGAGGAAGATGAAGGGATACGGATCGAAGGCCAGATCGAAGCGCTTGAGCACGATATTGAGCGCGATCCAGGCCATCAGCGCCGCGCTGAATCCGCCGATGAAGCTCCACGATCCGCCCACCTTGGCCACGGAGTCGGCCAGCCGGTCCCAAAAGGTGCGATCGTCATTGACCAGCGTCTTGTTCAGGCCGGTAGGGACCTCGTCGCAGATCAGGTCGATGACGCTCTTCTGGACGTCGGTCAGGTCGGCATAGGGAACGGAGAGCAATTGACGGGAGAGCTGGTCCAGGCGGTCGTCAATATTCATTCACATTCTCCCGAGCCTATCGCGATTGACACGCCAGCCTGCGGCAAGTCACGGTCGAGGCGTCGCGACGCCGACGCATCCTATCCCGCGCTGGAGACATCCATGGCCTACAAGTTCATAATCAAGAAGGACAAGGCGGGCGAGTTCCGCGTCAATTTCGTCTACAACAGCGAAGTGATGTTCTCGACCGAGGGCTATTCGTCGAAGGCCTCGGCCAAGAACGCCATCGAGTCCTTCAAGAAGAACGGCCCCGAGGCCGAAACCGACGATCAGACCGACTGAAGTCTGAGCCAATAATTTCTTGTCATCCCGGCCGCAGCGAAGCGGAGCGCCGGGACCCAGGGGCAACAGCGATGCGCCGGTCCCTGGGTCCCGGATAGCCTCTGCGAGGCTTCCGGGATGACAAGGTTTGGGTTCCATACTGCCGGGAACCTCACTTGACCCCTCTCCGTCCTCGGCGTCTGATCGCTGATAATAGATAAGGGGAGGATCGCCGATGAGCGCCAATGCTGACGTTGCTGCCAAGGGCCGCAAGACCATCTTCATCACCGGCGCCGCCAGCGGCATCGGCCTGGCCAGCGCCAAACGGTTCGTTGCAGCGGGCTGGTTCGTCGGCCTGTCGGACATCGACGCCGCGGGCCTGAAAGCCGCTCTGCTGGCCATCGGCCCCGCCAATGGTGCGACGTTCAAGCTGGACGTCCGCGACCGCCAGGCCTGGGACAACGCCCTGGGCGAGTTCGGGCGGATGACCGGCGGCAAGCTGGACGCCCTGCTCAACAATGCCGGCATCGCCCGGTTCGGCAATCTGGAAGAGCTGAGCGAGGCCGACTGCGACCTGCAGATCGACATCAACATCAAGGGCGTGGTCAACGGCGCACGGGCCGGCCTGCCGCTGCTCAAGGCGGGCGGCGGGCGGCTGATCAATGTGGCGTCCTGCGCGGGCCTCTATGGCTCGCCCAAGCTGGCGGTCTATTCAGCCACCAAGTTCGCGGTGCGCGGCCTGTCCGAGGCGCTGGACGTTGAATATGCCCAGCACGGCGTCAGCGTCGCCTGCGTGATGCCATGGTTCATTGAGACGCCGATCCTCAACGCCGGGGCGGCGGGCAGCAACGGCAACATGGCCGACGCCCTCAAGAAGGGCGGGCTGGAAGTCTATCCCGTCGAGGACGCCGCCGAGGTGGTGTTCACGTCGGCGACCGGCAAGGACCTGCACTACCTGGTGGGCAAGCGCGCCAAACAGATGCGCTTTGCCACCAGCCACATGCCCGGCTCCGTCAGGAAGCAGTTGCGCTCACGGCCCCTGATGTCGTCCTGACGGCGTCGGTCGAGGTCTTGTCGACCACCGGCTTGGCGGGCGCCGACGCCGGCTCGGAGACCTGACCCAGCGGGCCACCCATGCCGTTGCCGATCGGCGCGGCCTGGGCTGCCGGCGCAACGATGGCATTGGCGGCATAGGCCATGCCGCCCGCAAGTCCGCTCCCCAGACCGCTCATCGGCTTGCCGTCGGCGGTCATGCCGGCGATTTCCGGCGCGTTGGGCATGTCGTCCAGGGTCGAGGGACGCGGGGTCGACGAGAAGGCGCCCGGCGCGCCGGCCCGGCCGCCGAAGCGATAGAACACGTGCATGCCGACCTGGGCGACCTTCAGCAGGCGCGGACCCCAGCCCGGCGCGACGCCGGTGGTGTGGAAGTGGGTGGCCGAACCGACCTCGTTCATCACGGCCCCGGTCAGGGCGCGCGAAGCGATCTTCTGGGCCCGGCCCCAGGCGCCGCGTTCGCGGCTTCGGTTCATCGAGCCGTCGCAGGCGAAGCTGAACTGGCAGCCGATCTTGCGATAGGCGCCCTGGAACACGACGCCGCAGATGGATTTCGGGAAAGCCGGATGGCGGACGCGGTTCAGCACCACCTGGGCCACGGCGGCCTGGCCGCTGGGGGTCTCGCCACGGGCTTCGTAATAGACGGCCTCGGCCAGGCAATCGAGCTCGCGCGAGCTCTCCAGCACATTGCCAAGGCGGAAGGGCGACGCGGCCGGATTGAACGGGCCGCCGTAGCTGGCGCGCAGCATGAGAGGACCGCTGCGGGGAACCGAAGCATCGGCCCGGCGGTTTTCCAGACGGGCGACGAGCAGGGAAATCTGGCGGTCGCGCTGAGCGGCGCCCGCGACAGTGTAGGGGTCGTGGCGACGGGCCACGGCGAGCGCGCCCTGGTCCATACGCGAAGCGGCATTCATCAGGGCGACGTCGGAGAAGCCCTCCGAAGCGCCGTCTGCAAGGCGTGTAACGCGGGCGTGCTGGCTGGCGGTCTGGGCAAGCCCACCCGCCAGGTACACGGCGCCCAGAGCCAGGCCCGAAGCGGACCCAACCAATACGGCGCCGACCAGCGCGCGCGCATCTGCGCGCGTCTGCGACTTGATATACAAAACTCGTGTCCTGCGCGGCGAGGGCGAACCGCCCCCCGACAAAATCACTTCTGAGAACCCGGAAATCTTACTGTCGGGCAGTCCCAGAAGCGGAGGTCCGGCCGTTTCACGATATGGCCGAAAACCTGCTTATGACGGGCTTATGAACGATAAAGCCGCGAGTCGCAAGCATGTGCCGCAGTGCAGCATTGAAACCGGGGCTATCCGCCGCAGTCAAGATCGTTAACGCCTTGATTCGCTAGAAAAACCCGACAGTGAAAAAAATCCCTGCTCTGCCGCAGCGCGAAGCATTGGCGGGACTGTTCTGGGCCCCTTGATTCAGGGAACGCCACGCCATCGAGCGTCGTTACTCAAGTCAGACAAATGCCGTCTCAAGGAGCGCGCCATGACCCCCAAACCCAGTGCCAGCCGGACCCTTTCCCTCGCCACCTTGGCCACGCTTTCCGCCCTGGCGCTCAGCGCTTGCGGCCACAATATGGAGCAGCGAGCAGCGACCGGGGCCATGACCGGCGCGGTAGTCGCCGGACCGGTCGGCGCAGTGGTCGGAGCCGGGGTCGGGGCGGTCGTCGACACCGCCGCCAAGCCGAAAAACTAGGGCCTCAACCGGCTCGGGATCCGTCCCGGGCCGGCAGCAGCAGCCGCCAGCCCTCGATCAGGATCTTGCCGGCGCAGACGGCGACCGTGACCGCCACGCAGACCCGGAAGACAGTGTCGGCGACATGGCGAAGGGTCACGAAGTCCTCGGCCGACACGCCCGGCCCGGCGAACATCACCAGCGGCATCTGGCCCCACAGGACGGCGGCCAGGGCGATGCCGGCGATCGACAGCACGATCTCGGCGACGGCGCGCGGCGCGATCCAGGCCGGACGGATCACCAGGATCAGGCCCGAGATGATCTGGCCGATGGCCAGCAGCAGGATCGGCATGTGCAGCTGGGTCAGGATCGGGGCCAGCGTGATCTGCAGTTCGCCGTCGTGGCCAAAGGGCCCCCGGCTGCCGGGGAAGTCCACGACGCCGGCCCACCACAGGGCGAAGAAGGTCATGAAGATCACCTCGAACAGGGCCTCGAAGCGGGTGGTGCGGAACCACGACGTCTTCGGCGAGATGTACGGCAGGTCGCGGACCTTCCACTGTCCGAACTCGCCGGTCTTGATCCAGCCGCGCTCGACCATCGCCCCGATGATGGTGATTACACCGATCAGGGTCAGGGCGCTCGGCACGAACGCGTGAATCGCGTGACTGATGGCCCGCGAGACATCGCCGTCGCTGGTGAAGGCGCCGACCACCGCCGGGATCACCGCCACGAAGGCGGCGATCGCCAGAGCCACCTTCACCGCGAAAATGTAGAAGGGGTAGAGCTCCACCCCGATCAGGGCGCGCTGGGGGCCGTAGCGGCCGGCTACGGCCAAGGGGTGGCCAAAGTCGCGAAACAGGACCTCGAGTTGCTTCCTGTCGAGCGGGCGGCCCTGCTGGGCTCCCTTCTCCTCGATACGGCTCATCAGAACGTCGCGCAGCTCGGCGACGATGTCCTGGCGTTGGCCGGCGGGCAGCAGGGCGGCGATGGCGCCCAGATAGCGGTCGAGCAGATCCATGATCCGTCCTCTCTCAAAGCAGGGGTTGCAGGGTGTCGTTGATGGAGCGCCATTCGTCGGCCAGGCGGGCCAGCACGGCCTCGCCCTCGCTCGACAGGCGGTAGAAGCGCTTCTTGCGCTTGTCTTCCTCGCGCCACTCGCTGGTCAGCAGACCCTGCCCTTCCAGACGACGCAGCATGGGATAGAGCGCGCCTTCGTCGATCTCGACGCCCACCGAGGCCAGCGCCTGGCGCAGGCTGTAGCCGTAGCGCTCGACCCGCAGCTGGGCCAGCACGGCCAGGATCAGGGTTCCGCGCCGAAGCTCCTGGCGGAGCTGCTCAAAGATGTCCGTATCGCTGGGCATGGTGTGCGCCGTATCGTGTGCGCCACATGGTGTGTGACGCACACTGTGTGGCGCACAGTGAATTGAGAGTCAATCGCCCGCATCCCGATGTTCGCCGGCGGCGTATATCAGGGCGAAGCTCGCTCCGTCGGGCAAGGAGATTCAGACCATGCACCGCCGCACCCTCTTCGCCCTGCTGGCGACCTGCCTGGCGTTCTGCGGCGTCCCGGCCGCCGCCCAGCCCAAGCCCCTCGACATCGCCGCCCTGCGGTTGGCCACGGCCGGGGCGTGGGAGGGCAAGCTGGAATATCGCGACTATCAGGCCGACCGCTGGTTCGGCATTCCGATGAAGGTGAGGATCGAGGACGGCGGCGACGGAGTCACCGTGATCCGCAAGGCCGACTTCGACGACGGTCCCCGGGTGGGCATCGTGCGCATCACCACGGTCGAGCTGTTTGATCCGGCCACCGGCCGGGAAACTGCGGCCAGCTTCCGCAAGGGCCGCGAGACCAGCCTCGAGACCAGCGCCCTGCGGCTGGCCGCGCCGCCGGTCGACGCCAGCCACTGGACGATCATCGCCGAAACAGACAGCCGCGATGACGACCGTCCGGCCCGCCTGCGCGTGACCACCGTTCGCGACGGTGACCGGATGACCACCCTGAAGGAGGTCGACTTCCTCGACGACGCCGCCGAGGCCTGGGTCCAGCGCAACCGCTCGACGCTGAGCCGCGTCGGCGGCTGAGCCGGACCCCTCCGAAGACCCGGAGGGTCCTACTTCACGTCGGTCACGAACTGGTCGAGCGGACGGCGGACCTTCTTGAGATTGACCAGCCAGTCACCCTCGGGCTGGCGATAGCCCAGCGGGATGATGACCACCGAGCGCAGGCCGCGCTCGCGCAGGCCGAGGATCTCGTCCAGCGAGGCCGGATCGAAGCCCTCCATCGGCGTCGCGTCGACCTCTTCAAAGGCCGCCTGGGCCAGGGACAGGCCGACAGCGATATAGGCCTGACGGGCGGCGTGCTCATAGTTCAGCTGCGCCTCGCGCTGCGGATAGGAGGCCAGCAGCATCTGGCGATAGTTCTCCCAGCCCTCGTTGCGCAGGCCCCGGACCTCATTGACCAGATCGAACATGTGGTTGATGCGGTCGGCCGTGTAATTGTCCCAGGCGGCGAACACCAGCAGGTGTGAGCCGTCGGTGATCTGGGCCTGGTTCCAGGCGATGGCCTTGATCTTCTCGCGCACCTCAGGGTTGGTCACCACATAGACCTCGAACGGCTGCAGGCCGCTGGAGGTCGGGGCCAGGCGCGCGGCCTCGACGATGCGTTCGACCTTGTCGTCCGACACGGCCTTGGCCGGATCCATCTTCTTGGTGGCGTAGCGCCAGTTCAGCTTTTCAAGCAGCACGGGAAACCCTCGATAGGCCGCAACGGCGCGGCGATAACCCCATTTGGCGGCACGCAACTCAAACCGCAACGGGTCCGGTTCCTGATTTTTCCGCACCTGACATACGATGCCCTACCCCGTTGCGGCTTTTCGCTCAGCACGCCGCCGAGGCCTGGATCCAGCGCAACCGCTCGAGCCTTCAACGGGTCGCAGCACCCTGAGCCAATGAAAGTGCTATGCGGGGCCCCAGTCGTGGACCGTCGCTCAAGTCAATCAAGCGCCCCTCTTGCAGAACGGCTTTCGGCGGCAAGGATTCCGTAAACCATTTCAATGCTTGAGTTTTGAGTCTGCGACGCCTGAATCGCGTTCACCGTTTGAGCCGCGCGTCTCAGCAAGATCGGCCCAGCCTGCGGTCCTGTCGCCGATCCAGCTCGACAATAGGCTTGCGCTCACAATGGGACCTGCAGCCTGACGGACCAAGGGACAGCTGTCAGACCTGTACAATATATATCGTCCAAATTTTTGATTTGTAAAGACAAACAAAAAATTTGAAGACACGCAATTTTGGTCTTGAAAAGAAAGTTATTTTAATGCCTATGGCCGTTGTGGCGGGGCAAGGGGATCCCGAGAGGATAAGCCGCCCCACCCCGAGAAATGACATGATCAACTCAGGAGCTAAAGATTGCCGAGAGAACAAACCGATGTCCGCACTGGTCCGACAAAGCAACTGGCAGAATGGCTGAATCTCAATTGGAATTCCCGCTGCGGAATGACCAATTGGGAGGTTGCCGTTAAGCTGGGCTTCAAGACCGGAAATACCGTCTCGATGTGGAAGACGGGCAAAACCCGTGTTTCGATCGAGCGTCTTTTCGAGATCTGCGACCTATTGAACGTTGAACTGGAGGAGCTCTTCCCGCTCTATATAGAGCAGGATCTAGGCGACAAGCCGCTGCTGTGGAACCGCCTGCTGGATATGCTCCGCCGTATGGCGACCAAGGGCGAAAGCGATGCGCTGCTCGCCATCCGCAAGGCGCTCTCCGATGCCCAAGTGATCGCTTTAACTCCAGATCAAAAGCGGGCCTTCGCCATTATCGCTAAGGACCCTGAACTGGCTGAGGAGATGGTCCAGCTCGGGGCACGAACCGGCTCACAGAACAATTCCGAAATAGATGGGGCCAAATATAGCAAGCATGCCGTCGAGACCCTTGTTCCATTCGCCGCGTACTATTTGGCAATGAGATCTGAGGTCGTCGTTAGCATAGATCCCTATCAACTAGATTTTTTCGAAATCCAGGGCTTACGATTTTCAGTTTATGGGCATGACTGTAAAGCAGCCTACGACCTTGTGTCGGATACTATGAGCGACGGCGAAATTCTTAGGCAAGCCGTTGTGCTTCGTGATCGAAATTAATATAGGCAATTTAGGCACATATTATTGCCTTTACAAATCCGATACGGCGATCCGTTCAATTCTGCATGATCGATGCGCCGGATTTGTTCAGAGTCTATTTGCCTCAGGAAACCACTTAATAGACTATGATTTACGAATTTTTGAGTGTGCGTAACGGAAATAGTCGGTAATGGAAAGTCCGTACGCGACAGCATTTTTCTTAATGTCGTAATATAGAGCGTCGCTAACCCGGATGCTAATATTGCGACCGTCACGCGTGTTCGTGTCGATAGCCGCACTCCGCTCAATCTCGGGGAACTGAGATTCAAGGGCATCAAGTTCGGGCAAACGCAGGAGACGCTTCTTGCGGCCAGGGAGAGAGATAGGTTCGCCAAGCGGTGGTATAGACATGGGTAAGGGGGCAGGCAGGCCGCTTAAATCTACGCCCGGCCCTTTGATAGGCTTTACCTTTACCCTGGGATCAGGTTCCGCGACTTCCGGAAGTTGAATATTATCTTGAAAATCATCCAGCGGCGGCGAACTACCAAAGCGCGACATAGTGGGCTCCATCCTAATGAAAACGGGCAGCAACAGCTTCGAATACTTGTTGCGCACTCTTTCTTCAGGGTTTGGCTTGTCGGCTAAGGCCGGCAAGCCCAACCCGGAAGAAACGCCCCCTCCCCCGTTGGCCGCCGGAGTTGCGCTCCGAAACGGTGACACAACCACAGCCA